>VXNX01000002.1:0-12046 GCA_009840385.1 Candidatus Dadabacteria bacterium | reverse complement strand
AAGGTATTGGGCAGCTTGAATCGCGTCTCGACAAGAAGATTGACGATGCCAAAAAGGAACTTAGCAATAGAATGGATACGTCAGAAAGGAGATTAAAGGGGTTTATAGCGGTAGCCGTTGCCATTGGCAGCATTATCACAATCGGCAGTGTCGCTTTGATTGTTGGCTTTCTAAATTAAATCTGCTCAGTCTCGATATGACTGCTTCGCTTTTTTCCTATGTTTTCAGGCGAACTCCACGAGGCATAGGGAAGAAAATTAGCAATTTTTTTCTTTTTTCTGCTACACTTATCAAACCAGTTTTGGGTGGTACTACCATGAGACGGAGCCCCTTCCGTTTCTGCCACCCTTCCCACCATGGTAGGGGGATAAAAGACTGGGCTGGGAAATCTAATACTGTCAATGAAAAAACAGGTATGTCTTTGTATTTTTATAGCGTGTATCTTTTGTATTTCAATTCCGAACTCTGTTTTGGGGCAAGGGATTCCTCTGGCACAACAAGTGTTTCGGAAGCACAAGCAGACGTTGCAGCGTGCAGATATTCAGGAGGTTTTACCGCAGGTCCTGGAAGGCTTGAAAGCACCAGACAATCAGCGATTTTTGAATCCTCAAACTATTAATCTCGTCGTTGATGACCCGGATCTCTTACCAATATTCATACCGGACATAGATCCGAAATTCGTGGCACTACTGAAAGCGGATTGGGCACTCAAAAATTTGCTAAGGGACCCGTTGGTGCAAGAACTGCTCCAGAGCCCAGCAGCGATTGATGAACTTGCGCGTCTGTTACGGGTCGGTGGTGACGCGTGGCGAAACCTACCAGACCTTCCAGCACGACAAATTTACGATCAGGCAATGGCATCAGTCGTGTGGATTACGGACTGGATAGGTAAGGGGAGTGGCGTTTTGATCGATAGAAAACGTCGGCTTGTTGTTACAAATGAACATGTGATACGCGGTGCTGAGTGGGTCCATGTATTCTTTCCGTATGAGGGTAGGAACGGACTCGAGATAGAGGAAGGCTTCTATGTGGACAATTGGGACTGGCTGGAGAAAAATGGTTATGCTACCGAAGCACGGGTGATTAAACAAAATGTTAGGAATGACTTGGCAATACTCCAGCTCAGGCGCCTACCTTTAACTGCTCGCGAGATTGAGCATGATTTTAGCAGGAATGTTGAAGACAGCATGAAGAAAGGCGATACGGTCCATATCTTGGGAAATCCAGGGGTACAATTGTGGGACTGGGATCGAGGGGTTTTCGTCAGTGCTTGGAGAGAGTGCCTCCTAAGTGGGGGAGCTTGCTTAGAAATAGAAGCGGGTGTGCGTGGAGGCAATAGTGGGGGTCCCGTCCTCAACGGTCGAGGGATGCTTATAGGAATTGTGAGTGAAGGGAACAGAAAAACTATGACACTCGCCGCTCCTGTGAAGAACGTAAAAGTCTTGTTGAATAGTGTTCCTGCTGATTTAGTGCCCCTACCACCCCCACGAACGTACCCCCAACGGACCTTCAAGATTAGAAACCAAACTGGCGTTCCTGTGCACTATCAAATCAGATGGTCAAATAAAGAGAATTGGGAATCGTCGTCTCTTGAAACAGGTTTTATAATAACGCACCGTTCGAGTGGACAAAGCATTCCGTCAAGTTATCCGAAAATCCGGTTTGACCATATCGCCGGTGATGGACAACAAGTTACCTACCGTGTTTACAGTTTGGACAGTGCTATCGGGAACACTAACGTCGCGCCTACATATCGTTTTGCATATAACCAACGGGGAGATAGGTTAGACCTTTACCGGGATGGATTCGCAGCACCTACACGCTTAAGCGAACTTCCAAAAGAGACAGTCTTGCTATCCAACTACCCGAACCCATTTAATCCGGAAACATGGATACCCTATAAACTCTCCAAGTCGGCAGTGATTACAATCGCTATCCATTCAGCGGATGGGAAGTTGGTTCGGACATTAGGGTTAGGGCATCAACCCGCGGGTGTCTATCAGGACAAAAGCCGTGCAGCGTATTGGGATGGTAAAAACGAACTTGGTGAGCCTGTCGCAAGCGGTGTCTATTTCTACACCCTCAAAGCCGCGGATTTCACTGCTACGCGGAAAATGCTCATTGTTCGGTAAATCCTAATATCTCTCTGTAACAGGAGGAGAGAGGAGACAATTCTTAGATGGAAATACTGATACCACTTCTTATCGCGCTTATCATCCTTGGGATTGCGGTAATACTGGACAGACGCAAAAAATCACGAAAACAATCTGATACGCCTGAAACCCTTGCGAAAAGCGACAGGTCTTTATCAACGCCCAGCCGTGTAGAGCCACCAACGCCAGAAAAAACTGTACAACAAGATGGCAGCGTTGAGGATGTGAGAGCTACCCCTGAAACACCTTCACTATCGGAACCTAAATCAGAACTGAAGCCACCCTATGAAGCCACCCACTTGTCTGAAGAAACCTCTGCCAAGACAAACGAAGGGTCTTTATCAACGCCTAGCCGTGCGAAACCTCAAACGCCAGCGAGTACTGTGCAAGAAAACAAGAGCGTTGAAGATACGGAGGTTACACCTGATACATCTTCACTATCAGAACCGAAAACACCATATCATACCACCCAGCTATCTGAAACCCCTGCTAAGGTATCTGAACCTTTTAACTATTCGGACTCGTGGAAAAGAATCTCGCTGGAATATAAGGAACAGAAAGCGTGGCAGTGTGAGATGTGCCAACTCTCGTTTCGTCAACACAAATACTATCTACACACACACCATATCTATGGCACCCGGTACGACAATCTAATGGCACTCTGTATCGGTTGCCATTCTGAACAACCGGGTATTAATCATCTACTTCTGAAAGAGACATCCGACTATCAAGGCTTTATCGCGCATTATGGAAAGAAATGGAGGATGTCAAACATATCTGATTTTGAGAGAATTCGGGACAAATTTAGGGAATACGTAAAACATGAAAGTAACATCCTACGATATATTGATTTTGGAGAAGGAGCAAATTCCCCCTATATAAACTATGAGAGTGGCTATCGAAAAGAAAACAATCTACATGGTATTTGGATTAATGCCTGGATACCTCACAATCGGGACCAAATTTCTGCAGTAATTTCTATACGCGGGGATTCGCGTTATTTTCAATCACACTATCAGAAGTTGGCAGCCCGCAAAAGCAAGATTGAAAAAGCCTTTTCGTTTGAAGCTATCACTCTCAGCAAAGTGCGCGGCAATATTTATCAGTTCCGCGTGGAGAAAGAAAACGTAGATTTAACCCAAATCGCCAATTTGGATCCTAATTTTCGCTGGCTGCGTGAAACCCTTGAAAAATTGTACTGGGTGCTTCGCGTGCATGATACTTTAGGATAAGAGACTACCTGATTATCTCATACGGATATTGAGCATCAAATATTGTCAAAAAAGGGAGAATGCATGAAAATAACCCGATTCCTTACGTTTCGTCTTTTAAGCTTCATCTTAGTATGTACAAGTATTTCTATAACCGCTTTCGCGAGTATCTGGGAAAGCGGTAAAATCGTGTATACATCGCAATTCTTCGGCGATTTAGACATTTATGCTATGGGACCCCATGGAGATGATAAGACACCCTTAACCGTCTCTGCCGCAGACGATTACGATCCGACTTGGTCTCCGAATGGACAACACATCGTTTTTGTCTCTGACCGAAGTGGGCAGCCCGACCTCTATATCATGGAGGATGATGGAAGCAACCAAGAACGCGTCAGGCTCCTTTCGAGACACAGAACATCACCGACTTGGGCACCTGACGGGGAAAGGATCGCTTACGCCTTGAATCTTGAGGAAATCTATATTTGGGATTTCGCGCGAGGTTCTCCAGAATTTCTCGTTGCTGGTGCCAATCCTGCCTGGTCCCCGGATGGAAGGTATATAGCATTTCTTCAGGACGGTGCCGGGTCAGGTGCTTCAGAAGGGGCCTCTCTTTATGTCATTGATCTTGAAACACGGCGGGTCCGCAAACTCGTAGATGGCAGTCTCTCTACTGAACTCTCAGATCCTACCTGGGGACCCCAAAGCATTTATATTGTTTTTTCTTGGGTAGATACTTTTGGGGATAGCGGTATTTATTATGTCCCCCGTTGGGGTGGAGAGGCAAGGCGGATGAATTATTGGGAGGGCTATCATTTACACCACCCTGACATTTCTCCGTATGGCGGCGAAATGCTTCTGGAAGCCCACCCAGACGATTACACCCAGCAGCATATCTATAAAGTAACGCGCCGGACGAATCATTGGCATCGACTTACGTCACCCCTAAATTCAACATATAATTATGACCCCGATTGGTGGTATCCGACCACTTTCCCCGTCGAGCAACGCGACTCACAGTTCACAACGACTTGGGGGGAATTAAAAAAAATAAACGATTAACGGTGTTGGTTGCGGCATCCACAGCAATGAAAGGAGAATTTTAAACATGTTGAGACCCCCTGCCCGTCTTACCCTAGACGAATTGCTTGCGAGACGCTTGTTTCATATTCCCCCTTATCAGCGGGCGTATTCATGGCATCGCAAACAGCGAAACGATATGTTTAGTGATATTAAGAATCTTGAAGGGACTCCAGACGGTTCCCATTTTATGGCGACGGTGGTAGGATTGCGTCGCACCTCAAGATTGATCGGAGCTGACCAGTATAGCGTCATAGAAGTTGTAGATGGACAACAACGGCTCACGACACTTGTGCTGCTTCTGAAAGCGATTGAGCAGGAATTGAAATGTTTGCGGCCTGATGATGCACAAGACCTTCAGAGGATTCTTGTCAAGGGAGACGATTTAGATCTCATTCTGCTGCAAACGAATCATGATAATAGTGACTATTGTGCTGACTACCTCAGATTGGGAGAGTCCACGGATGTTTCAGATGCTCAGACACTTGCGGATAAAGAGTTGCTAAGTGCGATCCACGAGTGCAAATTTTTTGTTAATACGTGGGATGCCCCTATGGAACTATTGACAATCGTCAAGGATCAACTGTATTTCATCTTTTATCAAATTGAGAATGAGGCGGCTGTCTATACAGTTTTTGAGACTCTTAATGACAGAGGCCTTGATGTTTCTTGGTTAGATAAACTCAAAAGTCGGCTCATGGGGGTAGCTTTTGGAAACAATCCTGACAATAGCCGCGAACATATCGATGAACTTCATCGGATTTGGGGCCGTATTTATCGGACTGTTGGTCTCCGACAAGGGCTCAGCACTGAGGCACTGAGGTTTGGTGCTACACTTATATCGTCTGCTTCGCTCAGTAAACCCCTTGGTGAAGAAGGAGCTGTTAAGAGTTTCACTGAACAAGTTGGCACAAGCACGCCTGAAGCAATTACGGTTTCAAAATGGCTACTAAAGGTTACAACAGCGGTTGATAAGTTTCTGGCGGATATGAGGGGGGTCAGAGAAGCCGTAACTGAAATTTCTCAGGCACGGTTGCTAGCGGTAGCAATCCTCTTATCAGATTTTTCTGCCGATGAAAAAACACAACTTCTCAATGAATGGGAGAAAACGACGTTCCGCATCTTCGGACTTCTTGATAAGGATGCCCGCACAGGGGTCGGAAATTATGTGAGATTGGCGCGCGACATACAGAACAATTCTGAGTTAAGTGCTGATGACATTTTACAGAGAATAAGAGATCTCGGCGCGTCGTATAGCATTGACGCGTTACTCAATCAACCCGAGGACATCAATTGGTACGAAGGCTGGGAGACTGAGCTCCGATATTTGTTGTTCCGTTACGAGGAGCATCTGGCTGAACAACAGGGACAGAGGTTTGATAACGAACAATGGCGGCGCATTTGGGAAGATTCACCTTCACGTTCTATTGAACACATTTTCCCACAGTCCAAAGGTAGTCAAGTACCCTTGGAAGCCGACCAAGACGGTATTTTCGTTCATAGACTTGGAAACCTATTGCTTTTACCGCCCGGTCTCAATTCAAGACTGGGAGATAAGGATCCGAAAGTGAAGGCACCCTGCTACAGACAGACAGGACTTTTCAGTGCTTGCGATGTCGCGCAAACGATTGAGGATCAGGGGTGGGGAGAAGCCCAGATTGAAGAACGGGAGTAGTGGATGATAGAATGGATTCGTGAGAAATGGGGATAAGGACACGAAACATCATTTAGAATTAAATAAGTTTTTCAATACGCGCTGGCACAGCATTCGGAGGCAAACGTGAAAGAACTCTTGTTAGCGGATGCCCATCAGTTGTCGGCATCTCACTCTGCATACGAAGCCACCCGACAGCAGATAGAGCGTGCAGCGTACGAAACCTTCACGCTCAATGAAGCGGACTTTGACGACCTCGTTTTCATGGAAGCGAATGACGCTGTGTGGGCAAACAATCAGGAGTTGGTAGACATCTTAACGCCTAAGGAAAAGTCGCGCACGCTGAAAGAAGTCGTAGACAGGCTTTTGGAGGCATACCCCTATCAAAGCCCAATCCATGTCTTCAAACATCTCTCCGAGGACGAGCCGTGGTTTGACGGATGCTTTCTTATCAGTGCGCGGTTTGATCCGCGCTTGATGGGAGAATTGTTGATTCGACCGCTGGCGGCTTATGAGAAACCTGCACATTCCTCGAATATCCGGTTTTACCTTGAAGACGGGAATCATCGGGCATTGGTGTATGCTGTCTTCCTGCGGCTGTGTGCGGAAGTGTATCAACCGGTTCGGGTTATTTTCAGCAAAGATTGGACGCACCTCTATCCGTGGGCGCAGGTGACTTCGTGACCTTGAATTGGAGTACGATATTTTTCTCAGTTAATATTAAAACTTGCTTGTCAAATCCCTCGTATCATAATCTTGGTTTAGAGAGTGGCCTAAATTTCCAGTGGCAGTCCAGGAGGCTGTGTATAAGCATGACGAAATATCCGAATCGGGAGGCACTTCGCAAAGCTCACGATATATATCGTGATGCTATGCGTTCATTTATCATCCGATGCTTAAGAAAAGTTCGAGGCGAGCAGGTTGAAGACTTAATTCGAGATTCTTTGTCCTATGAAGAAGCAGAACAATTCAAGGAAGACCTGCAAGAACAGAACGGAAACATTGAAGCTGCAATAGATATCAAGCATTTTCCGCACATTATCAGAAAATATTGGCATCGTGATCGTGTTTTCAGTCAACAGTTTAATTCCAATTCAAAGGTCCAATATAAGACTGGAGTGATAGTGGACGGTCGAAATCTTTGGGCACATCCAGGGGTAGAGGATCTGGACGCTGAGCGCACTCGGGCAGCCCTAACTCACGTCGCTGAAGTACTCGGCGAGATCAAAAATCAAGACGCAGAGCGTGAAGTTGAAGATATCCGAGATCGGCTTTTTTCTTATGAAGAGGAAGAACACACCGCAGATGTATCTGACCAACTGGAAGTGGTAAGAGCAGAGAACGCTGACTTGAAAAAACAGCTCAATACTACATCAAGTCGATTGGAGGAAATGGAAACAGAATGGCTTGCTTCCGACGAACGCCTCACAGATATGTCAAATCTGTTGAAATCAGTGGAAGCAGAAAACGCTGACTTGAAAAAACGTCTCTTGGAAAAAGAGAATCGCCTACAGACTGTTGAATCGGAGAGTAACGAACGCATTAAAACCTTGGCCTCAACCCGAAAGGTTTCCGAGCCAAAACCCTCAATAGCGGAGAAGTTCCGTGCAGCAAACACCTTGGAGGACCGCGTGGAAATCGGGCGTAAGGTCGCTGAACTTCGTATAAATGCCCAAGGTTCAAGACCAATGAGTTGGCGCCGGATCCGTGAGAAACTCGGTCTAAAAAACGACGAATTCCACAAAGTTGTCAGGCTCGAGGACCACTTCCAAGAGTCCGTTGTCGAAAGAATCGAATCGTTCGAGGGCGGTTGGCAATACTCTGGTAAACTCAACGTTCTCCTCGGGTTTGAACCCGTCGGGGAATTGGCCAACCGCATTGAGGCGTGCAAGCTAGCACCCAAAGTTGAGCCCAAGGAAGATGCAAAGTGGTATGAATATGCAGGAGAACCCCTGAACACTCCGATTATCCGATCCATTCTCAACACATCATATCCCTGGCAGGGATCCTTGCCGATCTCATCCATTTTAGAAGTCCTTACACAATACCATCTGGAAAGAGGTGGAAGCCCTACCCAGTTGAGAGACTTTCGTACAAGCACGTATGATATCCTGTGTGAAATGGAAGCAGAAGGATGGGCAGAGCGATACAGGGAAGGTAACAAAGATTATTGGTGCCTGATATAAAAGCATTGGAAACACCAGATGAGCAGCACAAAGACAGACGTGTCGTTCACAAACAGAGTCTGAAGAAAAAACGATGATCCACACGCTACAAGACTATATCCAAAGGCTGCAAGACTTACAGAACAGCAAGCAGACTCCGCACAAACCGTTTCTCTTGTTAATAATCATGGAAATGCTTGAGAGCGACGAGCTCCCCGAAAACCGTATCCCTTTTAGAGAAATCCAAGAGAAGAAGTCTTTCTTTGCAGATCTGATAGCGGTTTTCAATAGCAGGAACACAGCGAATTGGCAACCGAGTCTCCACAATCCCTTTTTTCATCTGAAAACCAATGGGTTCTGGCACTTGGATCCCCCAGAACTGCAATCAAGACCTGCTGGGGGAACCCCTACTGAGGCGTATCTTCGCAACGCGAATGCCACTGCTAAGCTGGACGAGCGTCTTTTTGTTTTACTCGTGATGCCCCAGTATCGGGAGATACTCCGTCAGGTGCTGATCAGCACCTATTTTTCAAATATTAGGCATGAGATTGAACGGGTCATTGAGGAACACCGAACCCTCGGCTTGGAATACATCGCGGAGGACATTGAAAGCTATAGTGAACAGTTGATGCAGGACACCCAACGCCCCTTTTCAATGCAGAGAGATGTCGCGTCAATCCAAGTAGAAACCCCGGTGCGGAGTGCCGGTTTCCGTAAAGCGATCATGAAGATTTACAAGCATAAGTGTGCGGTCTGTGCGTTAGACATCCGCACGGCGATCGGTGCCAGTATCACTGATGCTGCCCATATCATCCCGTTTTCTGTTTCGTATAATGACGATATCCGGAACGGGATTTCTCTGTGTAAATCACACCACTGGGCTTTTGATGCAAGATTATTTTCTTTCAACGAAACATACCACGTCATTGTTCCACCAATTTCACACGAACATGAACCGACGGCGAGAATGTTAAGTGAGTTACGTGATAAACGTATATGGACCCCTTCCGTTGAACGACACTGTCCTGATCAGGAAGCATTGGCATGGCACCGGGAGCGGGTTATGGGAGAATAGCACTGCTGGGTATGCAGTGGATCAGGGCGAAATTTGTAATTTTCCCCTTTTTTGTGATATACTTTTCATTAACTTGGTGGATAGGAGTTTCACCTCGACACACCCTTGTGTCGAGTCCTATCCAACTTCGTGAAACAGGTTGCATGCCGAGTTGCCAAGGGAAGCTCGATTTAACTTTAACATTCCACTGATGGATAGCCAACTATTAGAAATGGAGCGGTCTATGATTGCAAAACAGATGGCACGACTCGGTGTTTTTCATATCCAAGAAGCCATCATCTCAGTTTTAGAACAAGAAGTGGTATGATGAATCACAGACATGAAAGAGATTACTCTTCGTCCGGTTGTGCGGTTTACACAAAAGGCGTAGAAGTAGCAGACATTGAGAAGATGTTGGCATTCGCTTACGCATGGTGGAGCGGTGGATTAGAGTGATGAGGGTGAACCTAATATTTTTTCTCTCCTTCGTTAATTTGGAAGGAAGGTGCAAACATGGCTGTAGACATAAAAAAAATGGTTGACGCAATTTGTAATCTGACCGTTCTGGACCTTTGTGCACTGGTTAAAGCCCTAAGGAAGAAATTCGGATTAAAGACATCAGACACAATTAGATCGGATCTCAACGAACCTGAGGAGGCAGACGCAAGTGAAGATGGGTCTACTGAAGCTGCAGAAGAATCAACCAAATCTGAAAAGGAATCAAAATCAGCCCTTGATGAACCAGGCGATGAGATTGAAGATACGGAGGCAGAATCAGTTGTGGAAGAGTCTGCTGAAGTTACAGAGGCAGAGGCAGTTGCAGAAGAGTCAATCAAATCTGAATCTGACTCATCGTCAGTTGAACCAGGCGATGAGCCAGGTGATGAACCTATCGATGAGATTGAAGATGCGGAGGCGGAGACGGTTGCGGATGGGGCTACTGAAGTTGAGGAAAAGTTAAAAAAATCTGAGGAGGAATCAAAACCTGCCCCTGATCCTTCATCTGTACCAGACCCGGGTCCATCAGCTAGAGTTCGTAAACCTTCACCTGTCAAACGTTTTAAAGGTAAAGACTTTGCTTTTGTATATGCGTGGAGGTATTTTGGTGATAAAAGGCATGTGAAAATTGGCGAAACTACGAAGAAATCATTTCATAGTCGATATGTTAAAACCTATCATCCTACTGATGATCCGATATTGATTGGTATTTTTAAGTGTAATAACAAACCTCATGCCCAAGATGTTGAGACTTATATCTTGAAGAAATTAACACGGACGCGTCCAGATATCCAGGGGCATGAATGGGTAAAAATTGACGAGGCGTTTAATAAGATGATTGATGACTCATTTATATCGGATCCTGATGAATTGAAGAAGATATTTGGCAGCAACATAAAAACAGAGAAATTGTAGAACGAAAATTTTCAAGTCCAAAATTACTTATTGCGTTGTAAATTATAGGAGGATTGAAGTGCATACGCTTATTTAGACCACAATTTCGCAAAGTTAAGATAAGGTTTTTCGTTGAAATTCCTTAGGTGTCAAATATCCTAACGCCGAATGTGGGCGTTTCTGATTATAGACGTGTATGATAAAATGCCCGATGTGCTCGCGAGCCTCGTGGATGTCCTGATACTCTCTGAGGTGAACTTCTTCCTCTTTGAGGGTGCGGATGAGTCTTTCAGCGTGTCCGTTCTCCCAGGGGCGTCCCCGCCGTGCGAGAGAAATCTCAACGCCGTATGCCTTGAGCGCGGCAACATAAGCGTTTGAAAGATACTGCGCGTCTTGATCGGAATGGTGTATCTCCGGGACGCTTCGGTGCAGTGCTGCTTCCAAGGGTTTCAAGGTCAGTGGCTGCGTCAAATGTGGACTGGCCTGCCATCCTCGGATCATGCGGGTAAAGACATCCATGAACAGTGCGAGATAGACGAAGTGTCCCTTGAGTCGGACGTAAGTCACATCGCCGACCCAGACCTGATCGCATCGACAGACCGAAACGGTCTTCAGGTGATTCATCCACGGACGCAGACCGTCAGTGGAGTGGGTCGTTTGGCACGCACGTTTGACTGCGACACAGAGGTTGTCTTCTTTCATCAATCGGGTAACACGCCGATACCCAACGCGGTATCCCGTCTTCAGCAGTAAGTGCGTAATACGTCTATATCCGTAGGTCGGATACTGCGCAGCTAACTTCTCTATTTCTGCTCGCAGAACGTCTTCAGACGCGTCGATTTTCGGTTGATAATAGAAGGTACTCCGGGTGAAACCCAGCACCTCGCAAATCTCTCGCACTGAGTGCTGTGTCCGTAATGCCTCAACGATTCGGCATTCTTCAGACGGAATCAACTCGAGAAAGTCAATGCTTTTTTTTCGATGTCTAACGCCACGGTTAACCGTCCAACGAGCTGCTCAAGGTGAGCAATACGCTCCGCCACCTCGCTCGACTGCTGATCCGTAGCGTCAAAGAGCGTCGCTATACTTAGGTTATGGCGGCGACACAACTCCGCTTGGGAAGTTTCACCGCGAAGTGCCTCCAGCACAACTTCTGCTTTAAACTCAGGGGTAAATCTTCTGTGTTTCGCCATCGGAATGCTCCTTTGAAGTAGATTGTCATTGTAGCACAATCTTGGTTTAGGGAGTGGTCTCAATTTCCGATGGCAGTACATTAATAAACTTAGGACTTACGCAATAATGTTTGACATAACCTCATAGAAGGGGTAATATGTTCT
>VXNX01000001.1 GCA_009840385.1 Candidatus Dadabacteria bacterium | reverse complement strand
GAGAAGAGCTTGTGTCAGTAGACACGAAGCTTGTGATAAGTGAAAGAGGAGGGAAGCCGGTAACGGTTACCCCTCCTCTTTTTTTGTGCCCGAATTGATTTTTCCGTAAACATGTTTTCTAATATAAAGCAATGCCTTCCAGTACTCTTATAGTGTACGAACCTCTGGATTCTTTCAGGGAGAAATCCGAGTACTGGAGGAAGTATCTTAAGTTTTACGAGCGTTACTGGGGTGGTCCCACTTCTCCTTTCGGGATATGGTTCGGAAATGAGTACAATGTGTTTCGCCAAGCGCTCTCCGACCATCTTAATCTGCCTCACCAAGATCTGCCCGACTGTCTTTTCATGAAGGATGAAAGCGGCAACTATTTTGTCGCGCCCACTTCAGACTCCCTTAACTGCTTTGCGTCCGAAAACGTTATTCCGTTTGAATGGTTTCTCCTTTTCTCAGAGGAGGGGAGGAAAAATTTCTATACCCACTGGGGCTTTAACTCGATTCATTACAACTCAACTCTTGAGCAATCGAAAAAAAGACTGATTTCTACGCGGGAGAGAATCGAGGAAACGATATCCGGAGAGTCTGCGAATCCCCTTAAAGTTTTTCTCCGCAATCTTGACCGAAGTCTCGAGGACCTTAGAAAATGGCTTGTACAGTTCGATGCGCAGAGCTATATGGTGCTCAACTACGGCGACATCTGCAATTACATACATCCTTACACTCTGAAAAATGAAAACAGCGTAACGGAAGTCGCGAGAATTCTGGAGCTTATTTCCCTGTCGGATTTCGGCGAGGCCGAGCTTGCGCTTAAGGTGTTTTTTCAGAAATGGGAGGATATAGGGACCAAGTGCACTGGCAGCACAGAAGATTCACGAATCCAGTAGGGATGCGCTCCCGATCAAGATGACCGTAAAACTTGAAAGGAAAAACATCGGAAAGGTTCTGGGAATACTGAGAAAAGAAGCGGCCGGATGGAACGTTCCCATAGTTACGCTTACGGCCGTTTCCTCAAAAAGCCCTTTCAGGGTTCTTATCTCGACGGTGCTGAGTCTGCGGACCAAGGACGAGACCACGGCCGAGGCCTCAGCGAGGCTTTTCCGAGAAGCCTCAACTCCTCGGGCCGTGCTTGAGCTTGGGGAAAAAAGGGTAAGGAAACTCATATATCCAGTCGGTTTTTACAGGGTAAAGGCGGAGAACATAATAGGGATATGTGAAAAACTGATAGACGAACATAATGGCCGGGTTCCGGACAGTATGGACGAGCTTTTAGAATTCCGCGGCGTCGGGAGAAAAACGGCCAATCTGGTTCTTTCTCTTGGATACGGAAAACCCGCCATCTGCGTTGATATTCACGTGCACAGGATTTCTAACAGGTGGGGGTACGTGGACACCAAAAGTCCTTACGAAACCGAGATGGCTCTTCGGGAGAAACTGCCCCGCAGACACTGGATAGAGTACAACTCTCTTCTCGTTGCCCTCGGGCAGCAGATATGCAGGCCCTTATCTCCTCTTTGCAGCCGTTGTCCCGTAAGCGGTTACTGCCCGAAAACGGGAGTTTCGAGAAGCAGATAGGCCTTGGCGCAGAAGTTTGACTCTGCGGGCATTGTAACTATAATCATTGCCAAACCTTTTTCCGGAAAACCCCATTGTCTCATACGGTCCTTTTTTATATTTTTTCTGTGCTTGCCGTCTTGGGGGCTATTATGGTTGTGAGCCATAAAAACCCCGTTACAAGCGCTATTTCGCTCGTTCTTACCCTTTTCTCGACGGCGGTGCTTTTTGTGCTTCTCCACGCCCATTTCATCGCGGCGATACAGATACTGATTTACGCGGGGGCGATAATGGTGCTCTTTCTCTTCACCGTCATGTTCCTCAATATAAGGGACAGCGAGCTCAGGTTTGACAGTATGAACATACCGAAGAGGATGACGTTTCTTTTCCTTTTCATTGCCGTTGTGGGACTTTTAGCCTCAAGGCTTTTCTTCTCTTCACCGGTCGTTTTCCCGGAACTCGGGGACCCCGAAAATTTCGGTACCGTCGCCCATGCGGGGAGATCTCTTTTCAGCGACTACCTGCTCGCGTTCGAACTTACCTCGGTTCTTGTGGTCGTAGCCATGGTAGGTGTTCTGGTCATAGCCAAGGTGAGAGAATCGTAAGATGGAAATCACGGTCACTCACTACGTCGTTCTGGCTTGCGTACTTTTCGCCATAGGGGTCTACGGCGTCATTACAAGAAAGAACATACTTGTCGTGCTTATGTGCCTTGAGCTTATGCTTAACTCGTGCAATCTGCTTTTCGTTACTTTCTCAAGGCTCTATGAAGGCGCCACGGGACATGTGTTCGTGCTCATGTCAGTCACGGTTGCGGCTGCAGAGGTTGCTGTTGGCCTCGCGTTTGTCGTATCGATTTACAGGCAGAGAGAGAGCCTTGACATTGATCTGCTGAAACTGCTTAGGGGTTAGTTTATCTTCGGAGGTTTGCCTGAGTGCTTGCTCTAATAGTTCTTGCGCCGCTTGCGGGAGCCCTTTTTAACGGGCTTTTCTTCGCCACCGGTCTTTGCGAAAAGCTTACCGGGATCACAAGACACTCAAGAGACAGGATTGTGGGGACGGTGGCGTGTGCGACCATATTGGTCTCCGCCCTTTTATCCACGCGGCTTTTCCTAGATCTTCTCTCGCAGAGCCCCGCGGGAGCGGAACCCATCACGACCGAGCTTTTCACCTGGATGCTCTCGGGCACTCTTACCATCGGTTTCGAGTTTCTTTTTGACTCGCTGTCTGCCGTAATGGCCCTTGTTGTGACATGGGTGGGATTTTTAATCCATGTCTACTCGATAGGGTACATGCACCACGACCGCTGCTACGCGAGGTATTTTGCTTATTTGAACATTTTCGTTTTCTTCATGCTCGTTCTGGTTCTGGGCAACAACTTTCCCATGATGTTTGTCGGATGGGAGGGAGTGGGTCTTGCCTCCTACCTGCTTATAGGCTTCTGGTACGAGGACTCGTTCAGAGTTTATGCGGGAAGAAAGGCTTTTGTAGTCAACAGGATAGGAGACTTCGGGTTTATTCTCGGAATCTTCCTTATTTTTACCGTGTTCGGCTCGCTTAACTATCAGGATGTTTTTTCCCAGCTCGGGGATCCGGCTTTTGTTTCAGGCGTTTCGCAGTCGCTTATAACCGCCATGGCACTTCTTCTGTTTGTCGGCGCCGTCGGGAAATCAGCGCAGTTCCCGCTTCACGTGTGGCTCCCGGACGCGATGGCGGGTCCGACCGCCGTTAGCGCCCTTATCCACGCCGCAACAATGGTTACCGCCGGGGTTTACATGTTGAGCCGCTGTTCGCCGCTTTTTGACCTGAGTCCTGTGGCTTTGAGCGTCGTTTTGGTCGTGGCAACGTTCACCGCGTTTTTCGCTGCTACTATAGCGATCACCCAGAACGACATAAAAAAGGTGCTCGCGTACTCGACAGTAAGCCAGCTTGGGTACATGCTGATGGCTGCGGGAGCGGGAGCATACGTGTTCTCGATATTTCATCTTGTCACCCACGCTTTTTTCAAGGCCCTTCTATTCCTCGGGGCGGGAAGCGTTATACACGCCATGGCCGGAGAGCAGGATATAAGAAAAATGGGAGGACTTCGCGGAATGATTCCCGTAACGGCCGTTACGTTCCTTGTGGCGACGCTTGCGATTTCCGGTTTTCCTCTTCTATCGGGGTTTTTCAGCAAGGATGAGATCCTGGCTTCGCTTTATGACGGCGGCCATACGTTTTTCTGGGCAGTGGGGCTCCTTACGGCCGTGCTGACCGCTTTTTACATGACGAGGCTGTATGTGCTCACCTTTGAGGGAGAGGCTAGAATGGATTACAAGACGAAAAGCCGCGTGCACGAATCCCCGGCAGTGATGACCGTACCTCTTGTGATTCTCGCGGTTCTCTCCATTTTTGGAGGCCTTCTTGGCGTGCCAGGATTCATGGGCGAGGTTGCGGGTTTTCATTACACCGATCTTATTAAGAAGTTCCTCTCTTCTTCAGTGGTAGTACACTATGGTGCGGAACACGCCTACTCCCATTATTTTGGCCACTGGACTCTTGTAGGGTTCTCGGTGCTGGCAGCGTTTGTGGGGATAGTGGCTGGTATTCTGGTTTATTACCGTGGGCAGGGCAGAACTGCCATAGTCTCTGGCCAAGCGGCTGACGCGGTTCGCAGAGGATCCTTTAACAAGTGGTACGTGGATGAGATATACGATGCGGTTTTTGTGCGTCCTTTTAACTATATTTCGGAGCTGTCTTCGGATTTTGATCTCTCCGTAATAGACCGCTCGCTTGACGGGCTGAGCGATTTTGTAAGAGATACTTCGAGACGCCTTAGTGCTCTTCAGTCCGGTCTGCTCAGGTATTACGCGGCGGCAATGGTCGGAGGAGTCGTCGTGATAATCGTGCTTCTTTTCATCTACGCTTCCACCGCTTCCTGACAGACGACGTCTTTTCCGCTCGGATTTCAGTTCAGGAAGTGGTTTTCTCGAAATAACGATGTCGTTTACGGTAAAATATTCTCTCTAGTCCGCTTGACAAATAGTTCTTAATATAGATATTGATGGTCCAGAATATCTCGGTAGATTCTGCCCTTTAACAAGCTGCCTGCCTTACTCGTTTGTGGATGGTTTTGCTTTTATAAAGTTTGATTGTTCATGCGGGAAGTTACGAACCAGATTAGGTGAATCCTACGTTCAGGTGGATTTACCGATAGAGGTATTAAGATGATTGAAAAAGTGTTTAGAAGAAAAAAATTACTGATAGCGGTTTTGATTATAGCCGCCGCACTTTATTTTGTTCTCGAACGTTACGATGTCTCGGCTACAAAACCACACCCGGCGATTGTAAACACGATTTTTCACGGCATTGCCGAGAGATCTATAAAAAGAAACTCCGCGGGTCTCACGATTCCCTACGACGTTAATGATAAGGATATGTATGTGAAGGGCTTTAAGGAATATGAGCACATGTGCGTTCAGTGCCACGGAGCGCCCGGCGTCGAGCCTTCACCGACTGGTAAGGGCCTTTTCCCGCCTCCGCCCAAATTCCCTGAAGAAAAACTGTATGAGTATTCTCTAAAAGACATCTTCTGGGTCACGAAAAACGGGGTTCAGATGACCGGAATGCCCGCTTACGGACCCACGCACGAAGACGAGACGATCTGGGCGGTCGCCATATTTCTTGATAAGTCCAGAAATTTATCCGAAGTGGAATATAAAAAGCTCAGGGATAAGTACTCGGATACGCATCATTAATAGCTACAGTTCTGGAAGCGGACTATTGAAGTTATTTAGAAAGACTTTCTTTTTCTCTTCAAGTTGACTTTGCTTGAATAATGGTAATGATTACCACTTAGATAGCTATTTTATGGATATACAAAGTTTAGAATAACGTTATGCAGGTAAGCAGAACTCTTGATTACGCCGTCAGATGCCTTATCCATATGGGAGGCAATCCGGGATTTAAGTTCAGCATGAAGCAGATATCCGAAACCCAGCACATTCCGCAGAACTACTTGGCCAAGGTAATGAGAAGGCTTGTTAATCGCGGAATACTCAGGTCGAAGGTGGGGCCCGAGGGCGGATACATGCTTCGCAAGCCCCCGCACGAACTCAGCCTGAGAGAGGTATACGAAGCCATAGAAGGGGAAATAAGGATAGTAGACTGCATGGACGACGACGGTCCCTGCGCCCTCTATGAAAACTGCGGGCAGCTTCCTCTTTGGGATAAGCTCAAAGTGTCCATGATAAGGATTCTTGAAGATACTACTATCGGGGACATGGTGAATGAAACTCGGGGCGGCAAGAGACACTAGCAGGAGGATATTTTCTTAATGAGCGTTGACCTTGAAAAACTCGCGCAGGAGGAATACAAGTACGGATTCGTAACCGACGTAGAGCAGGAGATTGCCCCCAAGGGTTTAAACGAAGACGTCATCAGGATGATTTCCTCGAAGAAGAACGAACCCGAGTGGCTTCTCGAATGGCGCCTCGGGGCGTATGAGCGCTGGAAGAAGATGAAGGAACCCCGGTGGGCTTTTCTGAGATATCCGGACATAGATTTTAACGACATAAGCTATTACGCCGCGCCGAAAAGCAACCCGAGACCGAAAAGCCTTGACGAGATTGACCCCGAGATAAAGGAGACCTACGACAAGCTCGGTATTCCTCTTGAGGAGCAGAAGATGCTTGCGGGCGTTGCTGTTGACGCTGTTTTTGACAGCGTTTCCGTCTTTACCACTTTTAAGGAGAAGCTTGCCGAGGAAGGGGTTATTTTCTGTTCCATATCCGAGGCTGTGGAAGAACATCCCGATCTTGTGCGCAAGTATATGGGCTCGGTCGTGCCCCGGGGGGATAATTTCTACGCGGCTTTGAATTCCGCAGTTTTTACGGACGGTTCTTTCGTCTATGTTCCCAAGGGAGTCAGATGTCCCATGGAGCTTTCAACCTATTTCCGCATAAACGCGGAAAACACCGGACAGTTCGAAAGAACGCTTATAATCGCTGAAGAGGGCAGTTACGTGAGCTATCTTGAGGGCTGCACGGCCCCCAAGAGGGACGACAGCCAGCTCCACGCCGCGGTGGTTGAACTCATAGCCCATGATGACGCCACCATAAAGTATTCCACAATACAGAACTGGTACCCGGGAGACAAACAGGGCAGGGGGGGGATATACAATTTCGTCACAAAACGGGGGAGATGCGTCGGCAGGGCATCCAGGATTTCCTGGACGCAGGTTGAGACCGGTTCGGCGATCACGTGGAAGTATCCTAGCTGCGTTCTTGAAGGGGATAATTCTGTCGGGGAGTTCTACTCCGTCGCCCTTACCAACAGGCTTCAGCAGGCCGACACCGGAACCAAGATGGTTCACGTGGGAAAAAACACAAGCAGCACGATTATTTCCAAGGGCATTTCCGCGGGCGAGGGGCAGAACATATACAGGGGGCTTGTTGAGATTGGCAAAAGCGCCGAGAAGGCGAGAAATTACACGCAGTGCGACTCGATGCTTATAGGGGACCGCTGCGGAGCACATACTTTTCCATACATAGAGGTCAGAAATTCCACGGCTCACATGGAGCACGAGGCTTCTACCTCTAAAATAGGCGAGGACCAGATGTTTTACTGTCGCCAGAGAGGGCTTTCCGCCGAAGACGCGGTCTCGCTCATAGTTAACGGTTTCTGCAAGGAAGTTTTCAAAGAACTGCCGTTTGAGTTCGCGGTCGAAGCCGAGAAACTGCTGAGCGTGAGTCTTGAGGGAAGCGTGGGTTAATAAGGGTTCCGCCGGAATTCTGAAAAAAAGATTTTTAGGAGGAGCAAAACATGCTCGAGGTGAAAAACCTGCATGTGCAGGTAGATGACAAGGAAATACTGAAAGGAATGGATATTACCGTAGCTCCCGGGGAAGTCCACTCGATAATGGGTCCAAACGGTTCGGGGAAAAGCACTCTTGCCCAGGTTCTTGCGGGCAGGGAAACATACGAGGTTACGGAAGGGGAGATAACTTTCCAGGGAAAGGACCTTCTCGATCTTGAACCCGAGGAGAGGGCGTGCGAGGGGATATTCCTAGCTTTTCAGTACCCGGTTGAGATCCCGGGGGTTGCGAATACCTATCTTCTTCGCGAAGCCCTTAATGCGAAAAGGGAATACAGAAACGAAAAACCGCTTAAGCATGTTGAGTTCGGGAAGCTTGCTAGGGAGAAAATGAAGACACTCGGTATTGACGAGGATCTTCTTAAGAGGTCTGTGAACACCGGCTTTTCGGGCGGAGAGAAGAAAAGAAACGAAATATTCCAGATGCAGATACTTGAACCCACACTGGCGGTGCTTGACGAGACGGATTCGGGTCTTGACATAGATGCGCTCAAGATAGTGGCAAACGGGGTGAATTCGATGAGAGGCTCCGACCGCTCCTTTATAGTGATAACCCATTACCAAAGACTTCTTAACTACATAGTTCCCGATTTCGTCCACGTTATGGTCGATGGAAAAATCGTAAAATCGGGAGGAAAGGAGCTTGCCCAGGAGCTTGAGGAAAAAGGCTACTCGGATTTTTAAGGCACCGGGTAACCGGCAAGGAGCATAATACGATGGCTATTGTTTTTGACGGCACGCGCGAAAGTTATGTCGAGAGACTCTCTGAATTTCTCGATAGCGGGCGGGAAAATGCCCCCGAGTGGGTGGCCGATCTCCGCCGGGAGGCGATTTCGGGATTCGGCAAGCTCGGGTTTCCGACGCTTTCTGATGAAGAGTGGAGATTTACCAATCTAGAAGCGCTTCGCAGGGGCTCCTTTTCAATTGCTGAGAATGGAATCTCTGATGTTTCTAAAAAGACTGTGAATTCTTACGGGTTCCCGGGGCTTGATTGTCTGCGGCTTGTCTTTGTAAACGGCCGTTTCGCCTCATCCCTTTCAGACGGGGGAGATGTCGGGGAAGGGATTGTGGTCAAAAGTCTATCAGAGGCGATCCGCGAGCACGGCGATCTTGTAAGGGAGCACTTTGCAAAATACGCCGATTATGAAAAAGATGCATTCATCTCCCTTAACACGTCGTACTTTGAAGACGGGGTGTTTATTTACGTTCCCGACCGGACAGTATTTGAAAAACCGGTGCACGTTCTTCACCTATCAACAGATGAAGGACATCCCTTATTTATAAACCCGAGAAACCTCATAATAGTCGGGCAAAGTTCGGAGGCCAAGGTCATCGAGCATTACGTATCGCTATCCCAGAGCGTTTACTTCTCAAACGTGGTCACAGAAGTTGTCTGCGGGGAAGACGCGAATCTTGAGCATTACAGGCTTGAGTTCGAAAGCCAGAAGGCGTTTAATTTTTCCACCCTGAGGGTAAACCAGCAGAAAAACAGTAACATCGCTTCCCACTCCATTCTCTACGGAGGAGCAATAGTGAGAAACAATGTTCACCCCGTTTTGGCGGGAGAGGGATGCAACTCGGATATTTACGGCCTCTTTATATCCGAGGGGCGCCAGCACATGGACAACTTCATGCGAGTTGAGCACGCGAGCCCTCATTGCGACAGCCGCCAGTTCTATAACGGCGTGCTTGACGGCCGCTCAAAGGGAGTTTTTCACGGAAGAATACTTGTTCACGAAGGTGCCGAGAAAACGGACGCGAAGCAGACCAACAGGAATCTTCTTCTCTCCGACACGGCCCAGATAGACACCAAGCCTCAGCTTGAGATATACAACGATGATGTCAAGTGTACCCATGGCGCCACGATCGGGCAGATGGACGAGGAAGCCCTTTTCTACCTCTGCTCAAGGGGTATCCCCATGAGAAAGGCAAAGATCATAATGCTTCGCGCCTTTACCAACGAGACTCTTGAACATATGTCGATTGACTCCGTGAGAGAAACTCTTGAGAATGTGGTGATGGACTGGTTTGAGCGAAGGCTGGAGAACGGCGGCGGGGGATAGGATTATGTCCGATTACGAGAAAGTAGCGGAAGTCTCAGACATACCTGAAGGAGAAATGGAATCTTTTTTCGTCGGCGGGGAAGCGATTGCTATATGCAGGGTCGAGGGGAATTTTTACGCTTTTAAGGATGAATGTACCCACCAGTGCTTTACTCTTTCAGACGGCGACCTTGACGGGGAGCGCATCACCTGCTGCTACCACGGCGCCGAGTTCAACGTCAGAACAGGCGAGGTACTCTGCCTTCCGGCGGTTGAGCCTCTGGAGATTTACCCGGTAAAAATTGACGGGGACGACATACTTGTAAAACTCGATGACTGACGACCCCCGCCTTTTTACCCCGCTGGTTTGAATTTAGGCAGGGTGACTTCATCGGTAACGTCATCGAACACCACCTGCACTTCCATGCCGATGGACACGTCAGCGGGATCTACATCCACAACGTTGGACATCATCTTCACTCCCTCATCCATCTCGATAAGGGCCACAACGTAGGGAGGCTCTCCCTTGTAAGCTTTAGACGGTCCCATGTGGTGTATGGAAAAAGTCCACACTTTCCCCCGTCCCTCGCTCTCCACCCACTCTATGTCCTCGCTCATGTCCCCTCCCGGGGAAAGAGCCCTGGGGTAAAAGAAAAACTCCCCTGTCTCCCTGGACCTCGGGATAACCAGCCTGTGCTCCTTCGCCGCTTCCCAAAACGGCTTTGTCTCCGGCCGGAACTCAGGCAGCGGCTTGTTGTATTCTTTTTTCTCTTCAGACATCTCTGTTCTCCTTGGTTTGTTTTAGTTAAGCGGCTGGTTGCCCAGTACCACCGTGCTGTGAGCAGACACTATCCCACCGTTTCCGTGCACCACGGCAACCTCAGGGTCCTCCACCTGTCTCTTCCCCGCGTCTCCCCTTAGCTGCAACGTAGCCTCAACCACATGGTGCATTGCTCCGAGGTGTGCCTGACTCAAGAGTCCCCCGTGGGTGTTAACAGGAAGATCCTTTCCTATCTCCATTCTTCCCTCAAGCGCGAACGCTCCTCCGTCCCCCTTGGGAACAAAACCCAGTCCCTCTAGCTCAAGGAGCACTGTTATGGTGAAACAATCATAAAGAAACGCTATGTCAACGTCACTTGGCTCTATCCCCGCCGTTCCGAAAGCCTTCTGTCCCGATCTCTCAACTGCGTTGTATATCTGATCAAGGTTCTCGAGGGTTGTGAGGTACTGATGTGAGTATCCCTGTCCCATTCCCCACAGGTACGCGAGATCGTTCTCTATTCCAAGCTCCTTAGCCTTGTCCTCCGTAGTCACTATGAAGGCGGCTCCTCCGTCTGAGATAATGGAGCAGTCATACTTTGTAAGGGGTTCAGCTATGACTCTTGACCCAAGAACGTCCTCTATCGAGAGAGGATCCTTGTTCATTGCGTTCTCCTTGTCAGCGGCGTGCTTTCTCATTGTCACTGCCACAGCCGCCAGATGCTCTCTTCTGGCTCCCCAGTCATGCAGGTATCTCTGCGCCGCGAGGGCGTATCCTCCAGGGGTGGTCAGTCCATAGGGGAATTCAAACTCAGCGTGGCACATCTCCCTTATAAGGGCAAGCATCCCCGAAGACGATATCCCGGACAGCGTGTTGTCCCCCCTTACGCAGAGCACAACTTCTGACTGTCCGGACGCTATCGCCATCGCGGCTTCCGCTACCATCCACACCGCTGTCGCTCCCCCCACTGCCACGGAGGAGAAAAACCTCGGGTTCATGCCGAAGTAGTCTGCAAACGTGGTGCAGTGCATAAAGGTGTGTTCCACTAGTGAGAATGCCGTTACGAGGCCGTCAACGTCCTCTTTTTCTATCCCCGCGTCCTCGATGGCCAGTTTTGAAGCTTCGCTCAGGAAGTGAAAGGAGCTTTTGTCCGGGATTTTTCCCTGTTCCGTTTCACCCACACCGGCTATAACCACTTTTTTCTTCTTAAGAAGTTCTCGGGTCTCTTGTATGCCCGGAAGATTCTCTGACATTGTAGTGCTTCCTCCTTACTTAAAACATTCAAAAATTCCGTATCATATTACTATATACATCCCAGAATTGCCAGACTATACGGTCTTAGTACTCTCCGCGAATTATTCTCTTTTTATGCTCAAAGAAAGTATAATGTTTCGGAAATGGAACTTGGATACTTCACGATGCCCCTTCATCCGTTCGGCTCCCCCCTTTCTGAAACGCTCGAAGAGGACATGGAGCAGATGGTCTTTCTCGACGAAATAGGCTTCAGGGAAGCTTGGATAGGAGAGCATTTCACCGCAGGTTGGGAGAACATACCGGCCCCTGATCTCTTCATAGCCAAGGCTGCGGCCCTTACGAAGCGGATAATCTTCGGTACGGGTGTTTCATGCCTGCCCCAGCATGATCCTTTCATGCTTGCGCACAGAATCGCGGTTCTCGATCACCTGCTTAAGGGAAGATTCTATTGGGGGGTGGGAGCCGGGAGCTTCATCGGAGATTTTGAGGCATTCGGCATAAACCCGAGAACTGGAGAGCAGAGACAGCTTATGAACGAATCCCTCGAGATGATACTGAATCTGTGGAACGATCCGAGACCGGGCACCTACGGCAACTCCCGGTGGAGTTTCAAGGTTCCCGATCCCGTGGAAAAAGTTGGTCTTGGAGTGCACACGGAACCATATCAGAAACCCCATCCTCCCATAGCGGTTGCGGGAATCTCGGAGAATTCCGCAAGTCTCAGGACCGCCGGGGAGCGGGACTGGATACCGATGAGTATAAACTTCGTTACCCGCGATGTGCTGAAGTCTCACTGGGCGGGATACGAGCAGGGGGCGGATGCTGCCGGCAGAACGGCGGAGAGGGGAAAATGGAGGATCGCGAGGGATGTCTACGTTGCGGAGACCACAGAGGAAGCGAGAAAAGAGGTGATAGAGGGCACGCTCGCAAGAGATTTCCGGGATTATTTTTTCACGCTGGTTCCCATGATAAGAGACAATCTGAATCTTTTTAAGGTTGACAAGTCAATGTCAGACCAGGAAGTGACGATGGATTACATGATCGAAAACCTGTGGCTTGTAGGGAGCCCCGAGGATGTTGCCAGAAAGATAATAGAGCTTCATGAATTCGTCGGGGGATTCGGGGTACTTCTGGCCATGGGGCATGAGTGGAACCCGAAGGAGAAGTGGCAAAAATCAATGAGCCTGCTCAAGGAAGAAGTTATTCCGCTTGTGAAAAAGAATCTGCGCTGAGGAACCTGAATCCGCCCCACGGTTTTTTAGGACTGAGGTTCGTGACTGAAGTGAATTCCGCATTCCTTGTCAGAACCCTGCTCCCACCACCATCTGCCCGCCCTTGGATCTTCCCCTTCCTCAACGGCTCTCGTGCAGGGAGCGCATCCTATGCTCGGATATCCCATGTCGTGAAGCTTGTTGTAGGGAACGTCGTTTTTTCTTATGTAATCCCATACCTGGTCGGTGGTCCAGTCAAGAATCGGATTTATTTTGAGCATTTTTCCGTGCAGATAGTCGATCTCAAATTTCATTGAGTCGGCCCGCTGCTCCGTCTGGTCAGCCCTTATGGAAGTAATCCAGGCGTCAAGGGTTTTCAGAAATCCGTTTAGCGGGTTGGTTTTCCTTATCTGGCAGCAGAGCCTTCTGTTCTCAACGCTTTTGTAAAAAAGATTTACCCCGTGACTTGCCACCATTTCCTCCACTTCAGTCTTGTCGGGGAAAAGCACCTCGATATTGATGTCGTACTTCTCTCTTGTTCTCTCCATCGCATCGTACGTATGCGAATGAAGCCTTCCGGTATCAAGGGTGAATATCCTCGCCTCGGGATCAGTCCTTGCGAACATATCCACGAGCACCATTCCCTGGACCTGAAAACTGGTCGCAAGCGCCACCGACGAACCGAGGTTCTGCGAAGCCCAGGCGAGGATGTCCTGGGGAGGGCTTGTCTCAAATTCGCGATTGAGGCTTTTTATGTCTTCTTCAGAAAATTTCATCTAACCCAGAAAACTCAGATACGACGATAGACCGTACTTTATGTATATAAGGGATACGTAATAGCTTACCCCGACGGTCAGCACGGGAACAACAAACCAGAAAAAACCGATTTTGACAACATGGCTGTTCTTTGAAGTCTGGGCGAATCCATGCTGTGCGCATGAAAAGCCAACCACTCCGGCCATGACTATCTCGGCGATCGAAACGGGAATTCCGTAAAGCGAGGCAAGTAGTATTATCACGGCGGCCGTAAACTCGACCGAGATGGCTCTTATAATGCATATTTCTGTTATTTTTTTTCCAAGCGTTTCAAGAACCCTGCCTCCCAGCAGAATCGCTCCCACTCCCATCGCAACGCCGGCCAGAATTGCGCCTGGATAGGAATCTATGAGCCCCAGACTCACTATCGGACCTATAGCGTTTGCGGAATTGTTGGCCCCTCCCGAGAACGCGATAAATGTTCCGGATATGGTAATCAGAACGGTCAGAATAGCGTTAACTCTTTTTTCCGAGAAATTGGTTGCCAGATAATGGACTATCTTGAAGTAAAAGAACTTTGCCAGAGTGAAATTTATTACCCAGGCGACTATGGGCGCCACGATCCACCATTTGAGCACCCGGATGAAGCTGTCGGAATTGAGCGTCTGAGTATAAAGACCGATTCCCACTATGGCGCACACTATGGCGTGTGTAGTGGCTATGGGTGTGCGTGCCACGTTAGCCCATGCGATGAACCCTATTCCCAGAAGCAGGATTATAAATATGAAACCTATGTCGGAGGAAAGGGTTTCGGCGGGCACTATTCCCTTGCCTACGGTTTCGACGACGGGAGCTCCGGCCGTAAGCGCTCCCAAGAGGGCAAAGATAGCTATGAGCCATACGGCCTGCCTCTTTGACCTTACCCCGGCGCCGTATGAAGTCGCCATGGACGCCGCGGAATTGTTGGCTCCTATGTTAAGGGCCAGAAATCCCGAAAGTACAAGTGTTACAATTACTAATACGCTCAATAAGTTGTCTCCCCGCCTTAATATTGACGGCAGTAATTACGTAAAAACCAAATATCATTCCGGTTTGTGCGAAAAACAAAAGGGTTCTGCGAGGTATTTTCTAGAGAAGTTCCGAGACCCTAAATATGGAAAAAAAGCTACAGCCCCGCTCAAGGAAGGTTTTTTCGGTTTCCTCTCCCCTGTCAGCGACGCAGAGAACCCTACAGACCTCGGCTCCTGCGGATTCAACGAGATCAATGGCCCTTAGCACGGAACCGCCGGTCGTAATCACATCCTCGACGATGACTACCCTGTCTCCCTCGGTGAGTCCGCCTTCTATCATGTTCCCGGTACCGTGTTCCTTCTCCTTCTTCCTTACTATGAATCCGCGAAGGGGCATACCTTCCTGATAACTTCTGGAAATAATAGCGCCCACCATTGGATCTGCCCCGGTAGACGGTCCTCCCACGGCTGTTATGCCATCCTCCGCCGCGATTTCGCCCAGGAATATTTCCGATATCAAGCTTGCGCCTTCGGGGTCCAGGGTTGTGAGTCTAGCATCGATGTAATAGGAACTCTGTTTTCCTGATGCCAAAGTGAAATTTCCGAGCAGGATTGATTTGCTTCTGAGAATTAGTTTTAATTTTTCCCTGCTCTTGTTCATCTTCCGGAATTCCAAGCCGAATGAGACTTTGTTCTTGTAATTGTACCCATTGATGCAGAAAATCAATAAACCGAACTGGTTCCTCCTCCTATGTGGAATTGCCGTTTTCCTGCTGCTCGGAGCCATAGCGAAAATCTCCCCGCAGCTCTCCTCAGGGGCTTTTGAAAAGGATCTCATACCGGTTTTCATATTCCTTCTGGTTGCAGCTTCGGCCGTTTATTTCGTGGCTGTAGGGAGCTTCAGGAAAAACCGCGCGTGCTCGCTTCTCCTTATAGTTCTTTTCGGTCTCGGGTTTAGGGTTTTGTTTCTGTTTTCAACTCCGATACTCGAAGACGATTTTCACCGCTACTTCTGGGATGGCGCGGTTCTGGCAAGCGGTTTGAATCCCTATGAGCACTCGCCTGAAGAAGTGGCAGAAGGCGGGGGAAACGAAAAACTTAAGGAACTCAGGCAGCTCTACGGCAATACGCTTGAGAAAGTAAATCACCCGCACGTAAAAACCATCTATCCGCCGGTTGCGGAATTTTTCTTCGCCTTGTCCTACAAGATATCTCCCATGAGCCTCACGGCATGGAGAATCATGCTCTTAGTGTTTGATCTGATTACGCTCGCGCTTTTATTTGTGAGCCTGAGAAGACTTGATATTCCTCTCCAAAGCCTGCTTATCTACTGGTGGAACCCGCTTCTGGTGCAGCAGATATTTAACTCCGTGCACATGGACGTTCTGGCGTTTCCGTTCGTACTGGGAGCAATCCTGCTTTTTCTTTACGGAAGAAAAAAACTGTGGACGCTTGCGCTCTCGCTCGCGGTGGGAGTCAAGCTCTGGCCGGCGCTTTTTTTCGGGCTGTTTCTAAAGCCTCTTCGGGAGAAGAGGGAAACGCTTTTGCAGACTATTGTTTTTGCTGTCGCGATCTTGATCATATTTCTTCCCACGGTGATGTTTCAGCTGGACCCGGCTTCCGGAATCGTGATGTATGGAAAGAGCTGGCAGAACAACAGCCCGTTTTTTGCAGCGGTTCTTTCGGGGTGGGAGTTTGTTCTGGAAGCGATGGATATTCACCCCGGACATGCGCAGACGCACTCCAGGGTCGGCGTCATAGCGGTTCTTCTTGCTTGGAAGTTTTACGTGGCGTTTGCGAGCGGATCTCTGGGCATTCACAGAAAAGCCCTTCTGGTAATTGGAGGCGCGTTTCTGCTGAGCCCGGCGCAGTTTCCCTGGTACTACACTTGGCTTCTTCCGTTTCTCTGCGTAGCTTTGAGCCCGGGTTTTCTGGCACTAACCGCGCTGCTTCCGCTTTATTATCTGCAGTACTACTTCCCTTCTCATCCCGAGGAAATGGGAATGTTCAGGAACGCGGTGGTGTGGATGGAGTTCGGGCCCGTATGGGCACTGCTTGCCTGGGAATGGTGGAGGTTTCGGGCTTCGAGAAGAACCTCGGCTGTCCGCGCGGGTGTCGCCGGCGGCGGTTGAGGGGAAATGAAGCTTCTTCAAATTGCCGGGAGTGGGAAGATGCGCTGATTTTTACTGAACCGGAATTCTGCTTTGTATCGCGTCTCTTACGGCCTTGTAGTCGTTTGGAAGTTCCACCGGGACGTTGCTCAGTTCAGATGATATTCCCTCGAGAGCAGACCTGTGGTAGCCGGCTTTGAACTCCACGAATTTCAGTCCGTGGGCGGTGGATACGACCACTATTTTTTCCTTCGGGGAAAGGACCTTTCTCTCAAGCAGTTTCAAAAATACAGCGAGCGCCACTCCGGTATGGGGGCAGTTAAAGGTGCCCGTTCTGTCTGCCATGGCCGAGGCATGGGAAAGTTCGTCTTCCGATGCCTGTTCCACGACCCCGTCGAATCGCCTTAGGATCGAGATCGCCTTGTTAATACTTACGGGGTTTCCGATCTGTATGGCGTTTGCAAGGGTTTTCTTCGCTGTTACGGGGGTAAACTCTTCGAATCCCTTAAGGTAGCTTAGGTAAAGAGGGTTTGCGTTTTGCGCCTGCGCGCAGACTATTCTCGGAAGCTTTTTTATAAGACCGAGATCGTACATCATCAAAAACCCTTTTCCGAGGGCAGACACGTTGCCGAGGTTGCCGCCGGGAATTATTACCCAGTCCGGGACCTCCCAGTCAAACTGCTGGCAAAGTTCTACGCTTATTGTTTTCTGTCCCTCTATGCGCAGGGAGTTGATGGAGTTGGCGAGATAAATGTTGTGCTCGCTTGTGATCCTCTGAACCATCTCCATGCAGCCGTCAAAATCCGTGTCTAGGGAAAGAACCAGGGATCCGTTCGATATGGGCTGGATCAGCTGGGCGATGGATACCTTGTCTTTTGGAAGAAAAACTATTGAAGGAATGCCTGCCGACGCGCAGTAGGCGGCCAGAGCGGCAGAGGTGTCCCCTGTTGAGGCGCAGGCTACTGCGGGGATGCTGATATTATCGCTTATCATCTGGTTTACCGCCGATACGAGCACGGTCATTCCCAGATCTTTGAAGGATCCGGTGTGGCTGTTGCCGCACATCTTTATCCAGAGATCCTCAACGCCTACCTGCTTTCCTAACCTCTCAGCCCAGAAAAGGTTCGTGCATCCTTCGTACATAGAAACTATGTTTTCATCTTCGATTGAGGGCAGCACCCACTCCCTTTTTCCCCAGACGCCACTTCCGAAAGGCCAGGCCTGCTTTCTGTATCTGCTGTCAAAAAGCTCTTTCCACTCCTCGGGAGTTTTTCGACCGAGGATTTCCATGTCGTGCTGGACATCGAGAAGATTTTTGCACTTCCTGCATCTGTAGATGATTTCATCGATGGGATAGGTTTCAGAGCAACTTTCGTCTATGCATCTGAAATGGGCTCGGTACTCACTCATCAGATTAACAAGGTACATTTTGCCTTTTTTCCTGTCAACGCCGTGAAAACTCTCCTTGTTTGTCCCGAGAATCACTTCCGGGACTCTAAATACCCGTGTTCATTGACACCAACAGAGGCTTTCGGTAATCTGGGGAGAGTCGGATGGAACAAAGAGTGCTTATCCTGGTGAAGGGAAGGGTACAAGGAGTTTATTTCAGAGTCTCGGCGGCTCAGAAAGCGACGGAGCTTGGCATCAGGGGACATGTCGAAAATCTTGCGGATGGAAGCGTAAGGGTAGTCGCCGAAGGAGCAACGGAGAACCTCGAGAAGCTGATCGAGTGGTGCGGAGAGGGCCCGTCCCGTGCAAAGGTGGAATCGGTTGAACTCAAGTGGCTGCCGCCGGAGGGCAGATTTGTCGATTTTCGGATAAACAGGACTCAAAGGAGATCAGATTGATAATAAAATGCATCCCGGGCGGGATATTCATTGAAAACTGTTACATCATAGGGGATGAAGATACAAACGAGGCTATGCTCGTTGATCCCGGAGAGCAGGTAGCGGAGATATCCGAGGAAATCGAAAAATCGGGGCTCGAGGTAAAAAAAATAGTTAACACCCACACGCACCTGGATCATGTGGCCGGCGTTGAGATTTTCAAAAAAATGCTTGGCATACCCTTTTACATACACGAAAAAGAACAGCCCGTGCTTGATTTGCTTCCCGAGGCGAAGATGAGATTCCCCGGGTTTGATTTTGTCGAAGTCCCCGAAGTAGATGGTTATGTAAGAGAAGGAGAAACCCTTTCTGTGGGAAATCTCAGGGGAGAAATACTCCTTGTTCCGGGACACACCTGGGGACATATATGTTTTGTTTTTGGGGAATCGATAATAGCTGGAGACACTGTTTTCGCTGGAAGCGTAGGCAGGGTGGATCTTACCGGGGGAACGAACATGACGGAGCTTGTAGGGTCGATCCGCTCCGAGATTCTTAAATATCCCGACCATTACGAAATCCACCCGGGCCACGGCCCACAAACGACCGTGGGAATGGAAAAAGCTACCAATCCTTTTCTTGTTGGAACCTTAGCACTGTAGAAGATATATGAAACCGGGGAAATTCATCAGGCTGGCTGTGTATTCGGTAATCGCCGTGGTGGTGGCCTTGGTGTTTTTCAACGAAATTTCAAAGGTCTATTTTCTCAAAAACGAAAACAAGAGAATAGAGAAGAGAATAGAGAATTTGGAAGCTCAAAATAAGGCTTACAGAAACGAGATAAAAGCCCTTAAGCAAGACGAAAGATACATTGAGAAAATACTGAGGGAAGAACTTGGGATGATAAAGGATAAAGAAAAGATATTCAGGTTCAAAGAAGAGTAGCTTTGCTATCCGCACTCTTCCCTTCCATGCTTAAAAGGTGTTCTAAGTCAGTATCCGCTGGTTTCGCCGGCTGGTGATACCAAAGAATCTCCAAAAATACAGAATCAGGGTTATAGTTTTAATGTTGCGTCTTTTCTACAGTGTAGGAATTGATGCCGGTTTAAACGGATGGACTATATGGAGCAGGAAAAGATATTCCGTCAGACTAGGAGACTTGGACAGAATTTTCTGAACGACCCCAATATACTCCGTAAGATCTGCGCTGCGGCGGAGCTTCAGAAAGAGGATCACGTGATTGAAATCGGCCCCGGCAAAGGCAGCCTCACGGAGCATCTTGCGCTCGGTGCCGGAGCGGTCACGGCGATTGAAAAAGACACGAGGCTCAGAACTTTCCTTGACGAGAAATTCGCAGAGTCTCCAAACGTCAGATTCGTTTATGAAGATGTCCTTGGGGTCAGCCTCAGCCGTTTTTCCGCCGTGGGGAAAAAGAAGCTCGTATCCAATCTTCCTTACAACATATCCACCCAGATTCTCCTCAAGCTGCTTGATGAAAGAGAGCTTTTCTCAAAAATAGTCGTAATGCTGCAAAAGGAAGTGGCGCAGAGAATATCCTCTCCAAAGGGACGGAAAAGCTACGGTTCCCTCTCGGTGCTTCTGCAGAGCTGTTTCAGCGTAAAACTTGCCTTCAAGGTTTCTCGACATGCGTTTTATCCGGTTCCCGAGGTGGATTCGGCGGTGGTAGTTCTTGATCCGCTGAAAGATCCCGTGTTTTCGGTATCAAGCGAAAAAACCTTCAGAACTGTCACGAGACACGCGTTTTCCTCGCGGAGAAAGACCATAAGGAATTCACTGGGCAACTTTTTTGAGAGGGAGATGGTTGAACGGGCGCTTTCGGACTCGGGCATCGATCAGGGAAGAAGGGCGGAATCGCTTTCAGTTGAGGAATTCGCTAGGTTAGCGGGCAGTTTCCGCGAAATAAATCAGTAGACAAGCTCTCGCAGAAGCAAATTCTGAAGTTTCTTCACCCTCGTTCCCATGCCGTTTGATATTATGGAAAAAACGTAAACCCGCCCGTTTTTTCCGAAGACGTAACCGGACAGAGACCTGGCTCCTTCAAGATATCCGGTTTTTGCGTAGACTTTGCCTTTGAGATTGCGAAATCTTTTCTCAAGAGTTCCATCAACTCCGGCGATCGGCAGGGATGCGATAAACTCCTCGGAAATATCCGGGTCTCCATAGGCCTTGGCGAGTGCCTGCGTCATATCTTCCGGAGAAACCCTGTTAAGCCTTGAAAGACCGGAACCGTCAGCCACGGAGAAGTTTCCGTTAAGACCGATTTGTCTCAGGTGGTTTTCAATCACGCGCGTGCCGGATTTCCAAGAGCCTGGGCCGCCGAGGAGCTTAGCGCCAATCACCTTGACTATGCTTTCCCCGATTATGTTTACGCTTTCTTTGTTGTACTCATGGATAACTGTGCCCAGAGGTTCTGAGTAATGAGTGAATACCTTCCCGGCCCACCTAGGCACTCTCGCGCGGTCTATGTTTCCGCTTACCTCGATGCCATCCTCCTCGAGGATTTTTTTAAGTACGGCGCCGAAATAAAAAAACGGGTCGGGCACGGACAGTTCGAGGGTTTCGGCTTTTTTTCGGGAAGAAACGTATCCGGAAATCCTGAGCTCGTTTTGTTCGTTATATTTTGCCGTCACGCCGGATTTTCTAAGAGACGTGGAAACCCTGTTTCTAATCGGGAAGGGAAACTCGGCGGGTTGTGTTCTCACTATTACGGGTCCCCCCTGCACTCTGGACGCGGAGATTTTTATCTTGACTGAATTGTAATTAAACGAGATTGCGGTTACGGGAGGACAGAATCCCTTGTCGAACCATTCAGGGTCCCAGCCCTTTCCGTAGTGGATCTCGTCAAAATATGAACCGTCAAGATGTATCCCGCCGTCGATTCTGGTTATCCCGAGCGCTTTAAACCGTCCGGCAATTTCCCTGAGTTTATCGATATCTATTGTGGGGTCTCCGAACCCTTTCACGTAGAGGCCGCCGTGGCCGACCCCTGAGTGTATTCCTCCGCCCAGATAAAACTCCGTTTTGAACCGGAAATTCTTTCCGAGAAGGGAGAGTGCCGCGACTGAAGAAAGTATTTTGTTGTTGGAGGCGGGAATGAATGTTTTTTTACTGTTGTACCGGAAAACCGTTTTGCCGGTGTCGGCTGAGCGGACCATGATTCCGATTTTCCTTTGCGACGGAGGGGTTTTGGAGAGAAATGAGAGGATTTTTTTGTGATTTACGTCAGCATGAGAAGATGCCGCCGGCAGAAAGGCGAAAAGTAAAACCAGTGCGCGCAGAATAAAGGTTTTTCTTCTGAAATTTATCATTGCTGCATTTTTTGAGGTCAGTGGGCTTCGGCCCAGTTCTCCGCGGCGCGCATTTCCACTCTGAGCGGCACACTGAGTTCCCAAGCGTTTTCCATGTCGTTTTTTATATGAGTCTGCAGTTCTTCAAGTTCCGTTTCATGCACTTCGAAAAGAAGCTCGTCGTGAACCTGAAGAATCATCTTCGAGCGAAAACCTTCTTCTTCAAGTCTTGTGAATATGCGGATCATGGCCAGATTTATTATATCCGCCGCAGATCCCTGTATCGGAGTATTTATGGCCTCGCGTTCCCCTCTGTTCCTCTCCACCCTGTTCCTCGACACAAGCTCCGGTATCGGCCTTCTTCTGCCGACAAGCGTTTCGGTGTACCCCCTGCTCCTCGCTTCTTCAACCGATGACTGCATATAGGCTTTCACTTCCGAGTATCTGTCGAAATACCTGTTTATGTAATTTCTTGAGACCGAGACCGTGGTACCGAGCTGTTTTGAGAGCCCGAAGGCACTTATGCCGTATATTATCCCGAAGTTTATGGTCTTGGCGAGATTGCGCATCTCCGAGGTGACTTGGTCTTCGGTTGCGTTAAAGATTTCGCAGGCCGTGGCGATGTGTACGTCCTTGTTGCCTCGAAGCGCCTCGAGCAGGGTAGGGTCCCCGGAGAAATGGGCGAGCAGGCGAAGCTCTATCTGGGAATAATCTGCCGACAGTATGAGGCAGCCGTCTTTCGCCACGAAAGACTTTCTTATCTTTTTTCCGTCTTCGGTTTTTATCGGGATGTTCTGAAGATTAGGATCCCTTGAGCTCAACCTTCCGGTCGAAGTGCCGGCGGGATTAAAGGAGGTGTGTATCCTTCCCGTGGCAGGATTAATTAGCCTTGGAAGCTGATCAATGTAGGTGGATTTGAGCTTGGAAAGAAACCTGTGTCTGAGTATGAGACGTGGTACCTCGTGGATTGTTGAGAGATCCCTCAGCACTTCGGAATCGGTGGAAAAAGCGCCTTTAGCGGTCTTCTTTCTGGCGGGAAGGCGAAGTTTCTCGAAAAGCACTTCGGAAAGCTGCTTTGTTGAGTTTATGTTGAACTTCCCTCCGGTTTTTTCGTATATTTCGGCCTCGATGGAGCTGAGATCCTTTTCAAATTCCTTGGACATTTCCTCAAGAATTGCGATGTCAACGCTTACTCCCGTGAACTCCATATCGCAGAGAACCGGAAGAAGTCCCAGGACGTTTTCCCTGTAAAGATCCCAGAGTCCCTCTTGCTTGAGAGTTTCGAGGAACTTCCTCGAGAGAATGAGCGTCACGTCAGAATCTTCGCAGGAATATCTTGTCGCAGTCTCTATATCGACTTCGGAGAAATTCTTCTTGGATTTTCCTTTTCCCGTAACATCATCGTAGGAAATCATCCTGTGACCAAGTTCTGTTCTTGAGAGTTCGTCAAGCTTGTAGCTTCCCCGAGAGGCGTCAAGCAGATGCGCCGCCAGCATAGTGTCGAAGTAAATTCCTCTGAGTGTGACTCCGTGGTTTCTGAGCACCAGCATCTCGTATTTTATGTTCTGTCCTGTTTTGTTTATATCTTCAGATTCCAAAATGGGTTTCAGCATCGAGAGCACAGCTTGAAGTCCCATCTGTTTTTCAGCCTCTATAGTTCCGACATGTCCCACAGGAACGTAAAAAGCCCGCCCCGGAGCGGGGCAGAGTGAAAAGCCCACTATCCCTGCGTTCATCGGCAGCTTTGAATCCGTCTCAAGATCTATTGAGAGTTCTCCCGCTTCCTCTACCATGCTTACGACCCGGCCGAGGGCTTTTTCCTCGAAAACGGTTTCGTAGGAATCGTATCTTACCGCTTCGCTTTCGTCTCGCGTGCGGGATGCGCCGATTTCGTCTAGGAGCTTTTCGAATTCAAGCTCTGAGAATATTTCCTGAAGATCTTCGGTCGCGTATCCATCGTATCTAAAGTCTTCGATACCGGTTCCTACCTCGACATCGGTTTTTATGGTAACGAGTTCACGGCTAAGGTACGCGTCGTCTTTATGCTCTCTTAGACTCCGTGCGATACTGGGGCGAATTTCTTCAATTTCTTCTAGGTTGCCGTATACGCCGTCAAGATCCCCGTACTTGGATATAAGGGCCGAGGCGGTTTTCTCCCCTACGCGCGCCACTCCTGGAATGTTGTCAACCGCATCTCCTACAAGAGCGAAGAAATCAATCATCTGTCCGGGTTCGATCCCGTACTTCTGGCGCACTTCCTGCACTCCGGTTACCCGCTCCTTCATTGTGTCAACCAGAGTCACTTTCTCAGACACCAGCTGGCAGAAGTCCTTGTCTCCGGTAACCAGGACGACCTTTGATGTTCCCTGTGCCCTGGCTATAGTCCCCATTATGTCGTCGGCCTCGTATCCTTCCATTGCGAGCATCGGGATCGAAAACGCTCGGACCAGCTCGAAAATCTTTGGAAACTGAAGCTTTAGATTCTCGGGCGCCTCATCCCTGTTGGCCTTGTACTCTGGGTATATTTCGTTTCTGAACACTTTCCCCTTGGAATCGAACACCATCCCTAGGTACCTCGGTTCGTATTCCCTGAGGAACTTAAGAAGCATGGTGGCGAATCCGTAGACGGCTTTGGTTGGAAACCCGTCGGAGGTGGAAAGATCGGCCCTTACGCCATAATACGCCCTGAATATATATGAACTGCCGTCAATAAGATAGAGCAGATGCTGGGACATGAAAGAAACCGCTTACGCGTTGTTTGTTAAGTATACCCAACCGCCCTTGCGGAGGGGAATTTGGCTGCCGTTACGGTCCCAACCTTTACCAAGCGGAGAAAAGACGTTACTTTTTCGCGCTGTACACGAATGCGGGAGGGAAATTTGACCAGACCGTTTTCGACTTGGCCACGTTTGAAAACTTGCTTCGCAGAATCGAGCGGAATCTCCTGGCGTTTGGAACCATCATGCTGATTGAGTAACTGAAGGTAATCATCTTGCCTCCAGGCCTCAGCACGTCCCATATAACGTCAAGGAGCCTGTCCTGGGTTCCGTGATCGAACACCGCCCACGGAAGACTTGAAATAATGCAGTCGCAGGAATCTTTTCCGTGCTGCTCAAGGTATTTTTTCATGTTTTCCGCGGAATCCTTGTAGACTGTAGCGGAAGGACATCGGGACTTGGTCGCTTCGTAGAACTCGGGGTTGATTTCTATTGCGAAAAACAGCGCGTCGGGGTTTTTTTTCTCAAGAATCTTCTCGGTAAAAACCCCGGTTCCCGGACCCAGTTCCACAACGGTCCCCATTTCATCGAGCCGCGCGGTCTCGGTGACAAGTTCCGACAGTTCTTCATTTGAAGGAGTTATGGAACCGGTGCTTTTGGGATCCCTGAGAAACTGCTTTATGTACCCGTATATTCCAAGTTTCAACGGCGCCTCCGATAAAACGCAAATCAAATTAATTATAGTAGTTTGGAATGTTTTGTCCATTGACTTGTTCTCTGCATACGTTGATTTTGACAAAGACTCTGGGTGAGGAACAAGTGTTTTTATCTTATGAGGAGCAGTCTTTGGGAACTATAACGGAGACCCTCGAAGAAGGGGTCAGTCTTAATGTGGATGTCCGTGCCTACAGGAGATTTTGGAACAAAGGGCAAAAACAAGAGATTGTCCTCTGGATATCTTTCAGATAGCGGTCACCGAATTAATCCGTCGAGAGCTAAGATTTCTTTTTCCAGAACCCGGAACGCGTGAGTGCCGACATAGAACCCACCTTATTCACTAGGAGACGAGATTCTGCTACTCATGAATAAGATAGGATCTAGTTTATTCTGCTGAAATATTTCTATCTTTTACTACAATCTCGAACACTTGAGAGCTTGATCATGGAATTGGTGTAGAAAAGCACTGGAAACAGGGCGTACAGAATCAAAAACAGGTTAAATACGGTGTTCTGTGGAGTGCCTTCATCTCCCGTAATTGTACATCCGCCACCTCCCCCTTTGCTTCCTTGTGTTGGCTCTGGCATTGGTTCTGGCGTTGGCTCTGGCATTGGCTCTGGCATTGGCTCTGGCGTTGGTTCCGGCATTGGTTCCGGCATTGGTTCTGGCATTGGTTCTGGCGTTGGTTCTGGCATTGGTTCTGGTTCTGGCTCTTCCCCCGAGTCGGCGAGACAACTTTCAAGAATCTCTAGGGAAGAAGGGTTTGCTATCCCTACTGTCCAAAACATCTCCAGAAGCATTCCACGCGTGAACTCAAGGTGCTCAGATCCTTCGTAGAAAGGCTTCATGAGGTCACGAGAAGCCTCGGCAAGGTGCGAAACAGAACTTCCTTGTTCCCAGGGGTCTGGGGCATAAAGTCGGGGTCTTCCCTTGCTGTCTACTGCAGACGGGTAGTCGTCCATTAAGGCTTCGCCCACAAGCCGCGAACAACTGGTAGAGAGAGCACCTCCTGTCGTCCCATCCCAGAGAAGACCATCTACCGAGGTAATAGCCTCCTGTCTTTCAGACTGAGAAAGGTTTACAAGCAGTTCTTCTTCGCTTTCTGAATACAGGTTTAAGTCGTAAAGACCAATCGCAAGGCCAGTTCTTCCATCCACAAGTTCTACTTCTGAAAAGGAACCGTCCTTTTCAACAAGATCTAAAAATCCCAGACCATGCAGTAGTTCATGCGCTGTTATTATCGTGAAATTGACGTAATTCAAGGGTGTTTCAAATCCTGTTCCATAATAGAATGGAACTCTTTCGTTGAAATTTATTTCAACATCCGCCTCGTTTTCGTTTAATTCACGTTCCAGGATGTGCTCAGAAAGTGCAATAGGTAATGCTAGAAATTCTCCCCCGGGCAGAAGCGGCGATTCAGGGATAATTCGAAAGTCTGCTGCCCCGGCCCGCGCAAGGATTATCGCACCTCTTTCATCTGCCTCTCCCAAATCATCAAACGACGCTTGTATCCTGATTCCATTATCGTTCCTGGTCCTAATCAAACCTTCCAAGATATCAAGAGCACTCTGAAAAGCCCTTCTTCTCACCTCTCCAAGAGTGCTGCCACTGATGTCGCCACGGGCCACTTGGTCAGTTAGAGGGGTTTCGTCATAAAAGCCTGTTCCCGGGGCATCCATGTACACTGGTGTAAATTCAGTTGCCTTGCTCTCTGTAACCGGGGAAAAGGTTGCCAAAAGAAAAAGAATGGGAATTACTGTAAAGAACTTTCTACTTACGATGTGTAATATGTGGTTTACCCTCCTCGTCAAATCGTACTTCGGTCTCTGTCTTCCATGAATCAGGAACGTTTTCAATGATTATGATTTCTTTCCCGTCTTCAAGAGTAACCGTCTTTCCTTTAAGCGGTGTCGGGTCTTGGGGATCTTCCGCAGTCGTGTCAGACTGAGGCTGAAGTTCCTGCTCAGCCTGTCGATCTCCCGGGGGTGTTTTAAGAGGTTCATCCTCCAGCACCTGGGCCTCCTCGCTCTGCACCGCCTCCGACACGTTGTCGGGAGAAGAGGGAACAGAGCCCAAGTCAGGTGGGGCGGTATGTGAACCCGGTTGTCCGGCATCATTCCTCATACCGTAATAGAGCAACCCTAATACCACCGCAACGGCTAAAAGAAAAAATCCATAAATCAGGCGTTTTCTCATGAATCAATACCTCATCTTTTTGCAACTAAGGCTAACCTACCATTGAAGCAATACGTGCTGTCTGTTACTTGTAGTTGACTTCACATTTTTAGATACAGTCGGTTATATCAGGTTCGATTTGATCCTACCCCTCCCCGATAAGTCAAGTAAAATTTTGTCTATGTTTCGGTGCGGGTTTTCAAATTCCGTAGCGCCCCAGTCGGGGAAGGATTGTATTTCTTAATTTCGGTATTATATAAACTGCAGCCCCGGTCCTTAGGATCCTGGAACCGCAGGGCAACGACGCAATGTTTGAAGGAATCTCACAGAAGCTCGGTACCACCCTCAAAAGGATAGGGGGGTACGGAAAGCTAAGCGAAAAGAACATAGAAGATGCGCTTCGCGAAGTGCGCCTGAGCCTGCTTGAAGCCGACGTCAATTTCAGGGTAGTCCGCCAGTTCACCGGACTTGTCAAGGAAAGAGCGCTGGGCCGGGAGGTCGAGGCAAGCCTTAACCCGGGACAGCAGTTCATAAAGATAGTCAAGGAGGAGCTTACAGAGATTCTGGGACGGGAAAACGAGCCCCTGAATCTTAACGTTGCGCCTCCCGCGATAATAATGCTGGTAGGGCTTCAGGGTTCGGGAAAAACCACCACGGCCTCGAAGCTTGCCAAGTTCCTGAAGGAGCGCCACGGAAAAACCCCTCTGCTTGTTCCCGCGGACATCTACCGTCCCGCTGCCATAGAGCAGTTAAAGGTGCTCGGAGAAAAAATAGACGTAAGTGTCTACGATACCGTCGCCGGCACGGACCCCGTAGACGTGTGCGCGGACGCGGTTTCGGCCTCCGCTAGAGTGGGTGCGGACGCGGTGATCATAGACACGGCGGGACGCCTTCATCTTGACCGCGAGCTTATGGATGAACTGGGGAGCATAAAGAAGAGGGTGAATCCCCATGAAATTCTCCTGGTCGCTGACTCAATGACGGGACAGGATGCCGTTAATGTTTCGCAGAGTTTTGATGAAGCCGTTGATCTTGACGGCGTGGTCCTTACCAAAATGGATGCGGACGCCAGGGGAGGGGCGGCCCTTTCGATAAAGGCTACAACGGGCAAACCGATCAAGTTTTTCGGAACGGGAGAGAAAGCCGACGCGCTTGAGGTCTTTCACCCCGATAGAATAGCCTCGAGAATCTTGGGCATGGGAGACGTCCTCAGCCTTATAGAAAAGGCAGAAGACGCCTTTGAAGAGGAAAAAACGCAAAAACTTGCCGAAAGGATATCCAAGAAACAGTTCTCCCTCGAAGATTACCGCGAGTCGATAGTGGCCATGGGCAAGCTCGGCTCCATAGAAAACATAGCGCACATGGTGCCGGGAATGAAAAAGATCACCGACAACCCCGAAGCGATGGTGAAGGCCGAGGAGGAGATAAAGAAAAGCCTTGCCATAATCAACTCCATGACCGCGCCCGAAAGAAGAGATCACACGATCCTGAACGGCAGCCGCAGAAAAAGAATTGCGAGAGGAAGCGGAACCACCGTTCCTGACGTGAACCGAATGATAAAAAACTACATACAAATGCGAAACATGATGAAAAATATGGGGAAAATGGGTAAACTAGCAAAAAGAATGATGAAATTCAGATAACGGGAGCATACCTTTTGGCCCCGGATCTAGGAGGTAGCAGCAGTTTGGTCAAGATAAGATTGAGCAGGATAGGATCCAAGAAGAAACCGTTCTACAGGATAGTCGCCGCGGATGTGCGTTCCCCGCGCGACGGGAAGTTTCTTGAAATACTGGGACATTACGATCCGAGAAAAAAACCCCACGAATTGAAGATAGACATAGAGAGAGTACAGGCATGGATGGATAACGGCGCCAAGGCAACCAATAGGGTGAGCAAGCTCATATCTCAGGTTACGTAGCACTTTTTCTTCCACGCGAAAGTTCAGGCAGATAGATTTTAGTTTCAGGAGGAAAGCTCCTTATGAGTCAACTCAGAGAGTTCGTCGAATTCATGGCCAAGTCCATTGTCGACAGCCCTGAAGAGGTTCAGGTTACGGAAGTAGCTGGTGAGAAGACTACGGTTATTGAGCTTAGGGTTGCCTCAGAAGATCTGGGAAAGGTAATCGGAAAGCAGGGAAGAACAGCAAAGGCGATTCGCAGCATACTGAGCGCCGCGGCCGCGAAAATGAAAAAACGCGCCGTCTTGGAGATTCTTGAATAGCATTGCCGGAAAGTGCGAAACAAAGTCTTGTTCTCTACGGGAAGATAACGAAAAGACATGGCCTTTCCGGTGAAGTAAAAATGTTCGCCTTCGGCGGACATCCTGAAACCCTCTCCAGGGTGAAAAAAGTCTATATAGAAGTTCCCGACCGGACAGAACCCGGGAAATTCATCCTGTCTCGGGTAAGAACCCAGAAAAACACCGCAATTTTGAAATTAAAGGGCGTCGATACGCCCGAAGCCGCCGACGGTCTGAGGAATCTCAATGTGCTTGTGGAAAGAGATGATCTGCAGCCCCCCGGGGAGGATGAATATTACTGGTCTGATCTCATCGGGCTTCAGGTTTGTACTTCCCGCGGAGAGACTGTCGGTGAAGTAAGAGACCTCATAGACTCGGGCGGACACGATATTTTAGTGATAAAAAGTTCAGGGCGGGGGCGGGAATTTCTGGTTCCGTTTGTTAAAAGATTCGTGACTGCGGTAGATCTTGACGGTTCTGTGATTACCGTGGAGCCGGTAGAGGGGCTCCTCGAGTAGCCCCATGACTTTGCCATGAAGTTTGACATAGTGACAATTTTCCCGGATTTCTTCGAGTCCGTTTTTTCCTTCGGGGTGATAAGCAGGGCGGTTGAGAACAAGACGGTTGAGATAAATGTTCACGACCTGAGAGCTTACTCTCCTGCCAAGCACGGAAAAACGGATGACACCCCCTACGGAGGGGGAAGCGGAATGCTTATGACCCCGGGGCCGATAGGAAGCGCGATCAACAGTATAAGGGAAAAAGGTCTGCGTTCCGCGGTGATTCTCACGACCCCCAAAGGAGAGGAATTTAACGACCGCAAGGCGCAGGAACTCTGCGGCTTTGAGCAACTGATAATACTCTGCGGTCGGTATGAAGGGGTAGACGACAGGATAAACAAGCTTTATGTCGACATGAAGATATCCACTGGGAAATATATAAATTCCGGTGGAGAGTACGCCTGTTCCCTGATAGTGGATGCCGTATCGAGATATCTTCCTGGAGTTCTCGGAAACACGGAGTCTCTTGCCTCCGAATCTCTTAAAAACGGGCTTCTTGAGTACCCTCAGTACACGAAGCCGCGAACGTACAGGGGGGAGAAGGTTCCCGAGGTGCTTATTTCTGGAGACCACGAAAAAATAAGGAAATGGAGAAGGCGGGAAAGCATAAAAAGCACATTTATCCAAAATCCCGCTTCTCTTGACGCCGCGCAACTCTCCAAAGATGAAGATGCCTTTTTGAAGGAGCTTAAGGCCGAGAGTGCCGCCGGTTTTAAGGTTTATATAGCGCTTGTCCATCATCCGGTGTACAACAGCCGCCTCGAAGTCGTCTCAACTGCTTTTAAAAGCATAGACGCGCACGACATATCTAGGGACGCCACCACCTACGGGGTGAGAAAGTTCTATCTGATAAACCCCGTGGAGGAGCAGCGCCGCCTCGCTGGGAGGCTCGTTGATCACTGGATTGAGGGAGAGGGAAAGAATTTTAACGAGACTAAAAGCAAGGCCTTCGGCATTATAAGCGTAATAAGCACGATCGAGGAGGCCGTAGGGCAAATAGAGGAAATAGAGGGGAAAAAACCAAAGATCGTAGCCACAGACGCCCGCTTTTCAGACGACATGACGGGCTACCGGACTCTTCGGGAGAAAATATTCGAAAATGAAGAACCGTTTCTGATTCTTTTCGGTACGGGATCGGGACTCACCCTTGAGACGATAAAAGCGGCCGACTACGTCCTTAGGCCCATAAGCGGTTACAGCGAATTTAACCATCTTTCGGTAAGAAGCGCGGCCGCCATAGTGCTTGACAGGCTGCTTTCCTGCGGAGCCTAATCTACTCAGACCGGGTGGGATAGACGTTTCAGAAAACCTTTTTGGTTAGCCGAGGAAAAAGCCCCTTTAATATTTTGACAACATCCGAGAGGTTCTGTATATTCAACATCCCGCGAAAAGGAAGATTAAGAAATGGGAATCATAGCAGAAGTTGAAAAAAAGCATCTCAGAACCGACCTGCCGGAGTTTCGTGCCGGAGACACTGTATCGGTCCACTACAACATTAAGGAAGGCGAGAGGAGAAGGATCCAGGTTTTTGAAGGTACCGTGATAGCCAAAAAAGGCTCGGGCTTCAGAGAGACTTTCACGGTAAGAAAGGTTTCCTACGGTATCGGCGTTGAAAGGATCTTCCCCTTGCATTCCCCTCTTATAGGGAAAATAGAGGTAAAAAGAAAAGGCCGAGTGAGAAGAGCCAAGCTTTACTACCTAAGAGGCCTTTCAAAGAAAGCTAGCAGAATAAGGGAGAGAAGCTCTTAACCTACTGCTCCGGTTCCGTCCGTCCCGCCGTTCCCGGCTTCCTCCATCTTCTTCATTACATGAGTCATTCTCTGTATCGAAGTGTAAAAGGAAAAGATGCAGAGGATGATGATAGAGAGTTTCAGCAGGTAATTCCTGTTTCCTAACCCTAGAAAGAAAGTAACTATGTTGCCAAGGAAGTTAAACGCCGCGAGAACCCCTAGATAGACTATCCTCTCAGTTCTCTGCATTATTCCTACCTCGCATTCAATTCCGAGCCCTTCTGCCCTGGCTTTTGTGTAACTGACCATCATGGAACAGCAGGCTATCAGGAAAACGATGTAAACAAAGAAAGTGTCTCTGAAAAAGCTTAGAAGGCCCAAGTAGATGAGAACTTCTGAGTACCTGTCCACGCAGGAGTCAAAGAAAGCTCCCTTGGGTGAATTGAGACCTTGCGCCCGCGCTACTCTGCCGTCGAAAATGTCAAAAGTCGAGCCGGCCAGCAGCAGCACCCCGGCTACGAAAATCATACCCAGATGGAAAAAGTAACCAGCAAGGGCGGAAACTACCAGCGTGGTGATAGTGAGTACGTTGGGGCGGAATTCTCTTTCTATAAGAAAGTCCTCTATGGGGCTCATTAGAAGGACCCACCAGGACTTGACCCCGCCCGTGAGAAGCTTGGAAGACTCCGGTTTTCTTCCTGTTTTCGATCTCTCGTCAGTTTCCTCGGAGTTAGACGATGTCCATTCGTTTTCCATGGAGACAAATAATACCCTGTAATTTCCCCTGTAGTCTATCTGTGGGCAGGCGGTATACGGCTGTGCTACGCAGTTCAGTCGTTAATGGTTACGTAGAACTTGAAGTCTCTTTCCTTCTCCTTTATCTCGTTGCCGAATTCCTGTGCCTCCTCCTTGGATTGAAAGCTTCCTATCCTTACTCTGTAGAAGGTGGTGATTTCAGAAGGCGAATATTCTCTTACAAAGGCCGGATACCCTTTGTCCTTGTAGAACCTCACGGATCGATTGGCAACTTTCTTGCTCAGGAAGGAACTGACCTGAATGGTGTATTTATGGTCGGGATTGATCATCGCCGATAGGTACTCATCGCGGGTGGGTGTTTTTTTCGAGGAATCGTCCGGTTTCCCCGTTCCGCCGCTTGGAAGTTTCATTCGCGACCCGAACGAAAACAGCTTTTCCAGCAGGCCGGGAGATTTCTCCGCCGAAACCGGCCCGTCTGGGGGTATGAACTTCTTCCCTACTACGACTCCCAGAGAAAACACCATTGTAAAGACAACGAGAAAAACCAGAGACAGGCGCAGTACCCGGGGATCTTTTTCTTTTTTTTCTTCAGCCATTTCTTACATGCTTCGGGGGGCGCTTATTCCTAAAAGCCCGAGACCGTTTTCTATAACTACCTGTACGCAGCGAGCCAGATAAAGCCTCGCGGAAGCCGTATCGGCATTCTCTGAATCCAGTATCCTCGTTTTATTGTAATAAAAATGAAACTCAGCTGCCAATTCCTGGAGATAATAGACTACTTTGTGAGGAGAAAGAGAATCAGCTGCCGAGCTTACTACCTCGGGAAACCTGAGAAGTATCTTCACGATGTTTCGTTCCTCATCGTCTGAAAGAAGGTCAAGATGTTCCTCAGAAGCGCTCACTTGAGCTTCTGCCGAGTTTCTCATCAGGCTTGAGATTCTAGCGTTTGCGTACTGAACGTAGTAAACGGGATTTTCGCTCGATTCCTTTTTCGCCAAGGAAAGATCAAAATCAAGGTGGCTGTCCGAACTTCTCATCAGCAAAAAGAATCTAGTGGCGTCACACCCGACTTCTCGCAGCACTTCGCGAAGCGTGACGAAATCTCCGGCTCTTTTCGACATCGGGACTTCCACTCCGTCCCTCACGAGTCTGACAAACTGCATGAGAAGCACGTGCAGAGAGGATTCGTCCAGACCGAGGGCCTTCATGGATGACTTAAGGCGCGAGACGTGACTGTGGTGGTCGGCTCCCCAGACGTTTATAAGCTTGGAAAATCCCCTTGAATATTTATCCGCGTGATAGGCTATATCGGAGAGAAAGTAGGTCGGAGCACCGTCTTTTTTTATTATTACCCAGTCCTTACCGTCCCCGTAGAGGGATGCCTTGAACCAGAGCGCATCCTCTTTTTCCTCAACTACGTCAAGTTCCCGGAGCCTGACAAGAATCTTGTCGATTTTTCCCTCTTCCGAACCGTGACCGTGTATTTTGGCCCTCTCGCTGTACCAGTTGTCAAAATCCACTCTCAGGTCAAGAAGGTCCGTTTTTATTTCCTCAAGCAGTTTTGAGTAGGCAAATTCTTTACAGAACTCGATGGCCACCGACTCATCCCCAGGTACCTGCGGACATTTGTCCGATACCTTTATCTCTTCGGCAAGCTGGGATACGTACTCACCGCGATAACCGTCTTCAGGAATTTCCCTTGCGAGTCCGAATAATCGCGCGAGAGCCGAGTACACCGACTCGCCGAGCATATCCATCTGCCTCCCTGCGTCGTTTACGTAAAACTCTCTTGTTACCTCGTATCCGCAAAAGGAAAGTATCCTGCACACAGAATCTCCGACAACAGCATTTCGCGCGTGACCGAAATGAAGGTAGCCCGTGGGATTGGCGCTTACGAACTCGACTATTACCTTTTGGCCGGAACCCTCTCTCGAGGCTCCGTAGCGCTCACCGAGACGAAGGATCTCAAGAAGAGCGGATTCAAACAGGGTTTCATTAACGAAGAAGTTGATAAATCCCGGCCCTGCTATATCGAGCTTTTCTATGAAACCGCACTGGCTCCGCTCTATGGCCTCGACTATCTGTTGCGCGACTTTGCGCGGATTTTCGCCCGTCATACTTCCTATGATGAGCGCCGCGTTTGTGGAGAAATCACCGAATTCCTTTTTTTTCGGAACCGACACCTCAAACTCCGCCTTATCACCCGGCGGGATTCCGGGGAACTCAAGCAAATCCACGGACTCTTTTATGACTTTCAGTATTTCGTCTTTCATTAACTTCCTCGTCCCGACTTACTCATCGGAAGAGCGCAGGTGATCAATATCGTTAAGGGATATTATAACGAACCTGTCGTCGTATATTTCAATGACGCTTTTTGAGGCTTCATCCACTATGTAATCGCGTAATTTCTTAAGTGAGCTTCCGGTAAAACTGCAGAGCAGCGTACCTATAACCATATTGTGGCTTACGATCACTATGTTCTGCGACCCGAAGCGGCTTCTGATATCAGCTATGGCGTCAAGGGCCCTTTGCTGAACGCCGATTAGGGATTCTCCGCCCGGCAACTGAAGGGTTTCGGGATCGTTGCGCCAGTGCTCAAGCACGTGAGAATATTTCTCCTGTATGTGAGAGAAATAAAGTCCTTCGAGAATTCCCTGGTCCATTTCCCGAAGATCATCCCTGAAATCAACGTCAATAGAGTGATACCCGGCGATTTTCTCGGCGGTCACCTTCGCCCTTACGAGGTTGCTTGAGTATATGCGGTCGATCCTCTCGTCTTTAAGGGAGAAAGCCAGTTTCTCGGCCTGCTCAATTCCGGATGAGTTAAGCGGAACGTCACTTATCCCCTGGCATCTTCCGGTTTCATTCCAGTCCGTTTTTCCGTGTCTTACCAGTGTCAGGCGCATAATAGTTCACTTCTTGGTCTCACAGGAGATTATAAAGAATTCCGATTTTATCCTGTCTCTCAACTCGGTTGGCGGGGCGGGAAGAGGCGAAGCGGCGTTTACGGCTTTTATGCAGTAAGAATCAAACTTCGCGTTTCCGGAACTTCTCTCTATCCCCACATCATATACCTCGCCGGTTTCCTTCATATAAAAATTCACCTGGGCCGCGAGGAAAACACTGGAGTCTATGTTAGGGAGCAGGAACAGGTTTTTCTGTATGCGTTTCGATATTGTCCTGTAATATACGTCAAGTACAAGCGAGATGAGCCCCGGGCCGGCCTCTTTGGAAGCCGGCTGGCCGGATGTCCCTGCTGTTTTCTTGATGGTTTTCAGGACGGATTCCTTCTTTATATTCCTGATTACCTCTTCCCTCTCCGATTCCAGGGAGCTTTCTTCGGCAGTAGGAGTTTCTTTCCGCGTTTCGGGTTCCGTTTTCTCCGCGGTTTTCCCGGTAGCCGTTTCCTTGGGCTTCACCGCGGGCTCCTTTTTCTTCTCAGGGTTTTTTGTTTCCGTTTGGGAAACTTTGGGGGGCTCCTGCTTTTTCACTACGGGTGCGGCCGGAGGTTCTTTTTTCTTCTCGGGGGTTTTTACCTGCGCCGGGGGAGCTTTTTTGGCTTTTTTCTTTACGCTTTTTTCCGGCTTCTTTGGGCGGCTGGGTGCCTTCGCCTCTGATTTTTTCTTGTCAATACGTGGAGTGTGGGTTGAAAGCGATACTTCTATTGAACTCTCCGGGGAGATTTCCCCATGCCCTCCCACTCCCAAGACAAGCAGGCAGACTATGAGTAGATGAAGACCCAGAGAAATGAAAAGCCCTTTACGAAATAGATTTTCTTCTCCCTTCATCTTTTTACATGTCCGCTTTTTTATCCCTTATGTTTTTTGACTCCGTGACGAGGCTTAGTTTTTGGACGCCGGTTTTTTTTATTTCGTCTATTACCTTTACCACAAATCCGTATTTAACCGATTTATCGGCTCTTAGAAAAACCCGCCCGCTGTCGGGCGCCGTTCCTTCCGCTTCCATGAGTTTACTCAGGGCGGCGCCAATCTGGGAGAGTGGATAGCTTTTGTCTTCGAGGAATATATTTCCGGATCCCGTCAGGGTTACGGTTATTCTTTTCTGGTTTTTTACGGGGATTTTAGAAGACACTGTCTGCGGAAGGCTTACCTTGATTCCCTGATAGAGTATGGGAGTGGTGACCATGAAAATGACCAGCAGAACCAGCATCACGTCAACAAAGGGAGTGACGTTTATCTCGGAGAGGACCGATCTGCGCGAACCCGTATTGAATTTTCCCGCTGCCATGAGGCGAAATTCCCCGCTACCTGTTTAGATACCTCTCCGCCGTGTTGAGAAATCCGGCGCAGAAATTCTCCATTTCCGCTTCCATCGCTCTTACTTGGCTGACGAAGTAATTGTAGGCCACCGTGGCGGGAATAGCGGCGGCAAGACCTATTGCGGTCGCTATAAGCGCCTCCGCGATTCCAGGAGCCACGACCTCGAGCGAGGGAACCCCTTTACTTCCCGCGAGCCCTATGAAGGAATTCATAATACCCCAAACGGTTCCGAACAGTCCTATGAACGGGGCGGAACTGCCAGTGGTGGCAAGAAAGACCAGGGATTTCTCGAGCTTCGAAGCCTCAGCGGTCATCGCTCTGTTAAGAGCTCTTTCCACTAGGTCCACGGATTCGGCGCGAGAAGACATGTCTCCATTTTGCTGTGAGTCGTGTTCGTCCCGGCTTTTCTTCTTTTCTGTTTTCACCACTTCCGCGTAGCCCGCCCTAAACAGTTCGGCAACGGGACCACCGACTTTCTCCGAGAAGGAAAGAAGCGCCCTCATGTCCTCGTTTGAATGATAGAGGTTGAGAAACGCAACTGATTTCTTGGAAGAACTTCTTAGAAGACGAAATTTCGTGTAGATAATCGCCCAGGAAAAAACGGACATGAAGATTAAAAGCAAAAGCACGGCCTTGACCACGGGTCCGGTGCTTACAAGCAGCATTAATATGTTGTTTGTTCCTTCTGCGAACAAATTCATTAGAGGGGCTTAAGCGAAATTCGAATGCTCCAGTTCCGTCGGTAAATCTTTCAAGTCATGTCGCGGGCGACAAGTGGTCGGATAACCCAATGCCGAGCGAAAAGATAACCGCCAATAAAAATCGGACGGAAAATCTTGATCTTAAAATTATACCCATTTTGGGAAATTAAACATCCCTTTACTGTCAGGTACAATTGGAAAACAGAGTCAAGTTCGCGAACATCCGTCACTACTGCGCTTAATGGAGGAATCAAGGTGTCAAGAAAATATTGTTTCCCGGCCGTTTTCATCCTAATTCTTTTTCTTGCGACCGCCTCGGCGGTTCATGCGGAGGAAGACAGGTACACGATCGTGGTGGAAGAAAGCTTCTATACCGTGGCGCCCGAGAACCGCGAGGAATTTCTCAGGGTGTACAAAACGCGTCTTTTTCCTTTCTGGCAGGAAATGAAGAAGATGGGTATTACTGTTGACGATTACAGGATGTATTCACAGAGAATACATACCGTAAAGCCGCTCTGGACCTACAAGACCGTGGTTAAATTCAAAAACTACGCGGCGATAGACAGGTGGCTTGAGATAAGAGACGAGGTATACAGAAAGCTGTTTCCAGGGGAGTCGGGGTATAAGGATCCCAGGAAGATAATAGACGCCATTTCCGGGAACCACTGGGATGAGTTCATAAGGGAAATCCCGCTTAATCGATGATCTTCTGATTTCCGTGCGGATCAGAGAAGTTTCGGCTGACCCTGGCTCGGGGTAAGTCCGAGGTGCCTGTAGGCAAGCTGGGTAGCTTTTCTTCCCCTGGGAGTTTTTTCCACGAGCCCCTCTCTTATAAGGAAGGGTTCGTAGACGTTTTCTATTGTGTCTTTATCTTCGCTTACCGCGGCCGAGATGGTGTCTATTCCTACCGGACCGCCTCCAAATTTTTCGATTATGGCGGTGAGTATGGCCCTGTCGAGGTTGTCAAGACCCATTGAATCGATCTCAAGCATCGAAAGCGCGTCCCGAACCACGGGTTCGGTTATCCGCCCGTCCGATTTCATCTGGGTGTAATCCCTAATCCTCTTAAGAAGCCTATTGGCTATCCTGGGGGTGCCTCTTGCTCTCGAGGTCATCTCGCGGGCGCCTTCGTCCGTTATCTCGACTCCCAGAATCCCGGAGGATCTTTTCACTATTCTTGAAAGTTCTTCGCTGCTGTAGTAATCGAGCCTTAGTTCGACTCCGAAGCGGGAGCGAAACGGGGAGGTGAGAAGTCCCGTCCTGGTGGTCGCTCCTATGAGCGTAAACCTGTTCAGGTTTATTTTCACGGATCTTGCCGTCGGACCTTCTCCTATCATGAGGTCGATTGTGAAATCCTCCATTGCTGAATAGAGATATTCCTCGACGACCCTGTTTATCCTGTGTATCTCGTCAACGAAAAGCACGTCTTTCTCGCCGAGATTGGTGAGCATGGATGCGAGATCTCCTGTTCTTTCGAGAACCGGACCCGAGGTAAGGTGAAGACCTACGCCCAATTCGTTTGCAAATATGTGCGCGAGGGTCGTCTTTCCAAGTCCGGGGGGACCGGAGAGAAGTACGTGGTCAAGGGCCTCACCTCTTGCCTTTGCGGCGCCGATGAATATGTCGACCTGTTCCTTTACGCTCGGCTGTCCGATAAAGTCCCGAAGAAAGGCGGGACGGAGATTCATATCCGTGAGTTCATCTGTTTCCGTGTATTCCGGCGAAACGGTTCTTTCTGTATCCTGTGACATCTATTTTCTGATTACCTTAAGAGAATCCCGAAGCGCGTCCTCGATAGAACCCGAGACCTCGATAATTTTTTTGATCTCGGGGGTTTTTTTCTCCACCTCGGCCCTCGTATAACCCAAGTTGAGCAGTGCGGAGAGTGTGTCGTTAAGCATGGTGTTTGACTCCGAAGGTTCTTCATCCGTGGCAAGATCGTCAAGCTTGTCCTTGAGTTCGTTTACTATCTTTGTTGCGGTTCTCGTGCCGATTCCGCGGATTTTTCTCTGCGCCAGATTCCCGTTTACTATGGATCTTACAAGTTCGGAAACGGAGATGTTGGACAGCACGTTCGTCGCCGCTTTAGGTCCTATGCCGGAAACGCCGATAAGCTTTTCGAAGAGTTTTTTTTCCGCATCGGTGAGAAAACCGAACAGTTCAATGCTGTTTTCCCTGAGGCTTGTGTGTATTTTCAGTTCAACCTCCTTTCCGACAGCCCCAAGATCGTAGTAAGTCGAAAGCGGAACGGTAACGCCGTAGCCGACTCCGTTTACGTCGACGACGACGGTTCCAATTTCCTTACAAGCGATTACGCCTCTAAGCAGATAAATCATTTGCCGTGAATCTCTTTTTCCTGCGCCGGTTGCCCGCGCCACTGAATGAGCTGTCCGGCAGTCCGTATCTTGAAAGATTTAAGTGGCAGATCGCGATCGCAAGCGCGTCGGACTCATCCGTACTTCGGAATTCGCTGACTCCGAGCATGTAGGAAAGCATTTTCTGTATCTCTTCCTTTCCCGCCCTGCCTTTGCCGGTCAGGGCAAGCTTTACCCTGGTGGGTGCGTATTCACTTACCGGGATTCCTCTTTGCGCCGCCGCTAGGATCGCTATTCCCCTCGACTGGCCGAGTTTTATGGCGCTTCTAGCGTTTTTAGCGAAAAACATTTCCTCGACTGATACGACCGAAGGGCTGTAATCGTCAATTACCCTCAGGATACCGACGTAGATGTCGTTCAGTCTTTCGGAAGCGGAACTTCTGGGTGCGGGGGAAATCGTCCCGCTGGTCACATAGCTCAGCCGGTTTCCCTCGCCGTCTACGATTCCGTAGCCGCAGGACCTTGATCCCGGGTCGATTCCCATGACCCTGGTGTCGGAATTTTTATCCAATTGCCTCGAGTAACTGCTCGTCTATGTCGAAGTTGGCGTATACGTTCTGAACGTCGTCGCTGTCTTCAAGCGCTTCCATCAGCCTTATCATGTGCTCGGCCTCGCGTCCCTCGATTCTCACGCTTGTCTGCGGTATCATGGTGACCTCGGCTGACTCGTACTGAATTCCTACGTCGGCGACAGCTTTCTTTATGTCTTCATAGCTGTCCGTCGGGGTTATCACCACGATTTCGCTGTCCTCTGTACGCACGTCGTCTGCTCCTGCGTCTATTACCAGATCGAAAAGCGCATCCTCATCGACCGAGTCTCCTTTGAAAGCGATTCTGCCCTTAAGATCGAACATCCACGCCACGCAGCCGTTCTCCCCGAGCCCTCCGCCGTGTTTAGTGAATATTCTTCTTATATCGGAGACGGTCCTGTTTCTGTTGTCGGTAAGGGTTTTTACGTATACGGCGCTTCCGCCGGGTCCGTACCCCTCATAAAATATCTCGTTGTAGACTACTCCCTCGATGTCCCCGGTGCCTCGTTTTATGGCCCTTTCGATCGTGTCGTTGGGCATGTTGGCGCCCTTGGCGGTTGCCACGGCAGTGCGAAGACGGGGATTAGCTTCCGGGTCGCCTCCCCCTTCCTTTGCGGCAACCGTAAGCTCCCTGATGACCTTGGTGAATATCTTGCCCCGCTTGGCGTCAACCGCGGCTTTTCTGTGTTTTATGTTTGCCCATTTGGAATGGCCCGCCATCTCAGCTTACCCCCTTGTTTCCCGGTTTATTCGTATTTTTCCCTAAAGTATAACCGAAAATTTCCCCAAGTTGCCACAACGTCTTGGGAGCCGTTGCGACGGATCGAGAAGGTCTCAGGGCCCGGAACCCCTTGACATTTACTCCCGTTCGTGTATGTACTAAGGATAATTGTGGTCGCAGAGTCCGAAGCGTTAACCGCGCTTGTCAGGGGGGAGTGGGATTCTCATTGAAAAACGGCGTGGATTTTCTGCGGAGCAAAAGTCCTTTTCTTCTGACAAGTCCGGTTTTAGATATTGACAAGTTCGTTACGCGACAATAGTATTAACTGTATCGGTTGTACCGGTTTTTCATTTTGAACTCTTAAACGCGCACGATTGTCGCATTCCTGACACTTCAAAAGATTTCGATTGTTTTTTTGAACCAAAAAATTTGATAATGCCTTAGTTCAAGGAGTTTCACCTTATGGCAAAAGTCTCTAAAGCGGAAGCTGCCGACTCCGTCCAGAAGAATGAAGAGCAGAAGGACGGAAACGGCAAGCTGCTTTACCTGAACGATCTAAGGGCTAAAAAGCCCTCGGACCTCATAAAACTGAGCAGACAAGCCGGTATTGAAGATACCGCCAGAATGGCGAAGCAGGATCTGATCTATTCCCTGCTTAAGGCCCAGAGCGAAAAACACGGTTCCATAATAGCCGAGGGAGTGCTTGAAATCCTGACCGAAGGTTACGGTTTTCTAAGGTCTCCCAAGTACAGCTATCTTCCGAGCCCAGACGACATATACGTTTCAAAATCCCAGATAAGATCCTTCAGTCTCAAAACCGGGGACACCATAAAAGGTCTTGTGAGGCTTCCAAGAGAGGGGGAAAAGAACTTGGCCCTTCTCAAAATAGAGGAAGCAAACTACGACTCCCCAGAGATATGCAGGCAGAGAACGCCTTTTGAGAGCCTAATTCCCCTTCATCCGGAAGAGAAGATAGATCTGGAACATGACAAAAACGAGTTTTGCTCGAGGGTCATGAACCTTTTCGTGCCCGTGGGGAAGGGGCAGAGGGCCGTGATAGTGGCTCCTCCGCGAACCGGTAAAACCATAATCATCCAGAGAATAGCCAATGCGATAACGGACAATCACCCCGAAGTTGAGCTGTTCGTTCTGCTGATAGATGAACGCCCCGAGGAAGTCACCGACATGCAGAGATCGGTCAAGGGGGAAGTCGTCAGTTCAACTTTTGACGAACCGGCACAAAGGCACATACAGGTTGCCGACATGGTGATCGAGAAGGCGAAAAGGTATGTTGAGCACGGAAAGGACGTCGTTATCCTGCTCGACAGTCTCACAAGGCTTGCAAGGGCGAGCAACACCGTGACCCCTGCAAGCGGAAAGGTGCTCTCGGGAGGGATAGAGGCAAACGCTCTTCAGAGACCCAAGAGGTTTTTCGGGGCGGCGAGAAACACCGAGGAGGGAGGCAGCCTTACCATAATAGCTACCGCCCTTATAGACACCGGAAGCCGCATGGATGAGGTCATCTTCGAGGAGTTTAAGGGAACGGGAAACATGGAAGTGTACCTTGACCGCCGCCTTGCGGAGAGAAGGGTGTTCCCTGCCATAGATCTTCAGAGATCGGGAACCAGGAAGGAAGAACTGCTTATCCCCGAATCAGAGCTCAACCGCATATGGCTTCTTCGGAAAATCCTCAATCCGATGAATACTACAGAGTCAATGGAATTCCTGCTTGACAAGCTTCAGGGAACGAAGAGCAACGCGGAATTTCTGAACATGATGCACCAGTAGTTGTATATGGAGAGCGATCTCCGGTCGAATCGTCCTTGTCCGTTCCTTATCCCTGCCTACGGCCCATCTTAGCGCGTTTTCCTCTTGTACTACGCACTCTCGGATCGACGATCTTGCCTCTGGTGACGATTAAGCCATGTGCCGATAAATGTTGCTTAGTGAGACGAAGCAGCTCTTCGGATATTTTGTGTTTTACCAGAAAGTGCCGAAACTTGCAGAGAGTGGTCTCATCCGGAATTCTCTGCATGGACACGCCGGCGAAACGGCGCATGGACTCAATGTCGTAAAGACTTTCTTCCATTGCCGGGTCCGACAACCCGTACCACTGCTGCATCAGGTGAATGCGCAGCATAACCTTGGCCGGGATAGGTCGGCGCCCCTTGCCGGACTTCGGATATTTCTTCAATATCGGTTCAAGCAGCAGTTCCCACGGAAGCATCTCATCCATCTTTTCAAGGAATCGCTGCTTGCGGGTCACTTTCTTCTTGTTTCTGTAGGCTAGGTCGGAAAAACTGGGCTTTTTCACTGTGATTCCCTGATTATTACTTCTTTATAATACTATATCACAACGACTTAATTGAAGTCTCTTGAAGCAAAACACCCGATAATGGTTCCACTGAAACTCAAAGCCACTGCTGAGCATCATATTTTGCAGATGTTTTGTCACCGAGAAGAGAGTCACTATATGGACTTCTCGTAAGGCCGGTTTAAGGATTGAGTTAGACCCTTAAATCATAGATACTTAAGCCTTAGGTTGGGTGACGGAATATGAACAAACCTGAAGACAGACCGTTTGACTTAAGCGAAAAGGGAAGGAGCGATGACGGGGAAACCGCGTCTCTTGACAGAAGGCTTTTCATGCAGTTTCTCAGTTTCGGAGGTCTTGATTTCGCCCTTGAGTCCCGTTTGACGCGCGATCTGGAGAACTTTTCGGCAACGGCTGTTCTTTATTCGGATATAAACGATTACGGGGGCGCGGGTCTTCTGACCGTAAGCGAGAACCCCGATTTTTTCGTTACGGAACTCAGGCGGTTTCTCTCAGACTCCTCCTTTGCCGTACTCAAACCTAAGCCAGAGTACACAATGCTCGGAAGAACCTATTCGCTCGGTTATGAAAAAGATCTAGAGAAAACCCTGATTTCGGGTCCTATGCGAAAAATTCTTGACCCGGGACTCGCGTGGGCCATCTGGTACCCGCTTAGAAGGGCGAAGGCTTTTGAGACTCTCGCGCCTGAAGAACAGAGAGCCGTTCTGGCGGAACACGGCAAGATAGGGTTTCAGTTCGGGGACGCCGGGTACGCAAAGGACATACGTCTTGCGAGCCACGGTCTTGACAAAAACGACAATGATTTCGTGATAGGGATTTTGGGCAAAGATCTACACCCGCTCTCCGCGCTGGTGGAGAGAATGAGAAAGACGAAGCAGACTTCAAGGTATCTTGAGAGCCTAGGACCGTTTTTTGTCGGTAAAAAACTGTTTTCAACCGGACAGGCCATATGAAAGAGACAACTGAGCTTTTCTCGGGACTTGGAACCCATCTTGATCCCGCGGTTATTATCCCGGTCGCTGTAGCCGTCGCCGCATTCGTGGCGGGTTATTTTCTCCTCAGGAAAAAAGAACCTCCGCCGGAACCCGTCGCGGAAACGCAGCAGGAAGAGCCAGAACCCATTTCGGCCGAACCTGAGGAGACGGAGCAGCCTACGGAACCCCCGACCCCGGAAATTCCGCCCGCGGAAGTTGCAGATTCCGTACCTGAACAGCAATTCGCCGCGCCCGAACCTGTAGTGGCGGAAGAAAAAGAGATTGTCCCGCCGCCCCCGGATCAAATATCCGAGGTTAAGCCGGTTGAAGTTACCCGAGAGCCTGCTCCCACTGAAGAACCGGAAAAAGAGCCCGAACCGGCGGAACCCGAGCCTGAGGAAGATGCGGTCGCACAAGAGGTGGAGCAGGAGATTCTCGCGCCGCAGGAAGAGGAGGTTACGGAGAAAGATTTTTTCTCGAGGCTGAGCCTCGGACTTTCCAAGACCCGCAGGGGGATTCTGCAGAATCTTGAGCACGTTTTCTCATCGGGGCGGATTGATGATGCCACTTGGGATGAATTCGAGGAGATACTCATAATGTCGGATATGGGAGTTTCAACCACCGCGAAGCTGAGAGAGAAGGTCTCATCGGCTGCCGGGGCGGGAGAAAGCGGGGACATGGAGAAAATAAAAACTCTTTTGGAAGGGGAGATTCTCAATATCTTGAGGGGGGTCGAGAGTCCGGTGATCGAGCTTTCCGCCAAACCGACGGTTTTCATGGTTGCCGGAGTTAACGGCGTGGGGAAGACTACCTCCATAGGGAAAATCGCCAGCAGGTTCGCTCAGGACGGAAAAAAGATAATGGTTGCCGCTGCTGACACCTTCAGGGCGGCTGCCGTTGAACAGCTCGGCGTCTGGGCCGAGAGAGTCGGAAGCGATTTTCTCCGCGGCCAGACCGGAGCGGACCCTTCCGCCGTGGCTTACGACGCGGTAAAGGCATCGGTTTCAAGAGGTGTCGACCTGCTCATAATAGACACCGCTGGGCGTGTCCACACGAAAACGGGACTTATGGAAGAGCTAAAGAAGCTTAGAAGGGTGATAGCGCGGGAACTTGAAGGGGCCCCTCATGAGGTTCTCCTTGTCGTCGACGCGACCACGGGGCAGAACGCCGTAGAGCAGGCGAGGGTCTTTGGCGAGGCAATAGAAGTAACCGGTATAGTGCTTACGAAACTCGACGGAACTGCCAAGGGAGGAATAATAGTGGCGATAGCTGACCAGCTTGGTCTTCCGGTCAAGTATATCGGGGTCGGAGAAGGTCTCGGGGATCTGCGCGAATTTGACGCCGAGCAGTTCACAAAAGCGCTTTTCACATTGGACAAGGAGGCTTTACACTAGGTTTTTTTCATGCCCGCTCGAAATGACACGGACTTTATGAAAGAAGCTCTGAGGCTTGCCCTCAAGGGGGAAGGGTGCACCAGTCCCAACCCCATGGTCGGCGCTGTCTGCGTGCTTGGGGGACGTATCGTAGGCCGTGGCTACCATAAAAAATCCGGTTCTCCTCACGCGGAAATAGAAGCGTTTTTGGATGCCGCGAGAAAAGGAATTTCTCTTGCGGGCGCAACGCTTTACGTGACGCTTGAGCCCTGCTGCCACACCGAAAAGCTTACTCCTCCGTGTACCGACGCTATAGTGGCCTCGGGCGTATCCGATGTTGTCGTGGGCACCATTGACCCGAACCCGAAAGTGAGCGGAAAGGGGGTGGCAAAGCTTCGCAAAAGTGGGATAGCCGTGAGAACCGGGGTGCTTGAGAGGGAGTGCGTGGAAATAAACGAGTTTTTCAACAAGCATGTCGTCTCGGGACTTCCTTTCGTAATCTTAAAATCCGCCTCGACTATTGACGGCAAAATAGCTTCAGGGACGGGTGATTCCAAGTGGATAGGGAGCGTGAAGCAGAGAAAGATGGCCCATAGGCTGAGAAAGAAAGTGGATGGCGTGATAGTCGGGATAAACACGGTGCGTGCGGATGATCCGGGGCTTGACGTTCGCCTCGTCGGCGGGAACGTGCGCCAGCCGGTTCCGGTGATTATGGATTCAAAGCTACGTATTTCGCCCAAAGCAAAGATCTTCAGCACCCATCCCCGCTCCATAATAGCCACTACGGAGTCCGCAAGCCCGATTAAGGCCAAGAGGCTTTCTAGGCTCGGTGCCGAAATCCTAAGATTAGGGTCCGATTCTACGGGCCGCGTGTCTGCTGCGGACCTCCTCCGCGAACTTGGGGCCATGGGGATGTGTGGAGTTCTGGTTGAGGGAGGGAGCAGGGTAGGGGCCTGTTTTCTGCGAGAGGGCCTGATTGACAAGGTGGTTTTCTTCTACTCCCCTAGGATTATCGGAGGAGACGGGGTGAGTATGATTGGAGATCTTGGGAAGGAATCGATTAAAGAGGCGATTAATATCAAGAACATCAAGGTCAGAAGGTTCGGCGATGAAATGATGATAGAGGGTTACATATGAAAATAGGTCTTATGGGCGGCTCGTTCGATCCCGTGCATGCCGGTCACCTGAGGGCCGCTGAAGAGATAAGCGAAAAACTGGAGCTTGACGAAGTGGTTTTCATTCCGGCTCTCATCTCTCCTCATAAAAGCTCCGAGACCATGACCGACTCCTCCCATAGACTCAACATGCTTAACCTCTCGATAAAAGCCAATCCTCATTTCAGGATTTCCGATATGGAACTCCGCAGGGAGCCTCCGTCCTACACGGTTGATACTCTCAGGTCGCTCAACAGAAGCAACCTGGAAGACAGGCATTATTTCATAATGGGCTCCGAACTTTTCGCCGAGATAGACACGTGGAAAGACTTCGCGGAGCTTTTTAACTACTCAAGTTTCGTTGTTCTCCGCCGTCCCGGTTACGACGTTCCCGATTCCGCCAGCCTGATTCCTCTTGCTCTCAAAAATGACTTTCGATATTCTTATAGCGACAAGGGTATGGATGTTTTTGCTCACACAAGCTCAAATGAGTTGTTTTTCGTAGATATCACCGGCATAAGGGTTTCTTCCACGGAGGTCAGGGAACTCGCGAGCCGGGGCAATTCCCTAAGATATCTGGTAGTGCCTGAAGTGGAAGAGTACATAGCGGGAAACGGCCTTTACCAGCTGGAGGAAAAACTATAGAGTCCAGGGAAAAAGCCTTGCTTGTCGCCCGCGCCGCTTGGGAGAAGAAAGCGGAGGATCCCGTCGTATTGGATATTGGGGAAAAAAGTGACGTGGCGGATTATTTCGTCGTGTGCAGCGCTAACTCCGACAGAGGGGTGAAAACCATAGTGGAGAGCGTTGAACGGGAGCTTAAAAAACGCGGGGTAAAGATATTCGGAACCGAAGGCGTCTCAGAAGGCAGATGGGTGCTGCTTGATCTTGTAGACGTTGTTCTCCACGTATTTTACCGGCCCGTACGGGAGTTCTACGACATAGAAGGACTCTGGATCGATACCCCGAGGGTGGACCTGCCTTTCCTTAAGGAAGGCAGATCCGAGGTTGTCTGACACCTCGCCGCACACCCTCTTAACGGGCGGCGATTCTTTCTCTTTTTCTGACGAAAGTCGGTATGTCCAGATTTTCCTCCATATCCGGGTTGAACGGCTGCTCCGAGATTATATCGGCCGCCTTTTTATCGATGTAATTCTCTATTCCGGTCGCGACCACCGTGATCCTTACGAAATCCTTGGCTTTTTCATCAAAGACCAGACCAAAAATCAGATCGATATCGCCGTTTGCTCTTTCCCTTATGTGGCTGCATGCTTCGTTCAACTCCTCGATCCCGAAGTCCTCGGAAGCCGTTACGTTCATCAATATCCCCTTGGCTCCGGCGATGGATACATCCTCAAGAAGAGGGCTTGTTATGGCCATCTGAGCTGCCTGAGTTGCCCGGTTCGGACCCTGCGCGAATCCGGAACTCATAAGGGCTTTGCCTCCATGGTTTGCCATTATGCTCTTCACATCGGCAAAATCGACGTTGATGTAACCGGTTCCCGTAACAATGTCGGAAATTCCCTTTACCGCCTGATAGAGAACTTCATCCGCCTGACGGAAGGCGTCAAGGATGCTGACTTTGTGTATGGCCGCAAGCTTGTCGTTGGGAATTACGATCAGCGTGTCGACATATTTGTCCAGCTCCTCGATCCCGTAATCGGCGTTCTCCCTTCTCGCAACTCCTTCGAATTCGAAGGGCTTTGTTACTATCGCCACGGTGAGGATGTCCTTCTCCTTGCATGCCTGGGCAATTACGGGAGAGGCGCCTGTTCCCGTTCCGCCTCCCATTCCCGCGGTTATGAAGACCATGTCGGCTTCCCCTATGACATCGCTTATCTTGTCACGGTCATCCATGGCGGCCTCCTTCGCGAGCTGGGGACTTCCCCCGGAACCCAGACCCCTAGATATACTCTCTCCTATCTGGAGTTTCGTCGGGGCCAGAGATTTGGTCAGATCCTGAAAATCCGTGTTCACGGCGACGAACTCCACTTCTTTAAGTCCCTTGCTTATCATGGTGTTAACGGCGTTTCCGCCCGCTCCACCTGTTCCTAGAACCTTGATTCTGGCTCTTCTCGAGCTGTTCTCAACATGCTCAATCCTAAAACTTGCCATATGGTTACCCTCCAGTTGGATTTCTCCTTTAAAAAAATTCGTTAAACCAGCCTTTCATTCTCGTAATAACATTTTTCTGTCTCAGGATTCCCGCCGCAACGCCCGTTTCCTCGTTCAAGCTCGCGTACTTGACCAGCCCCACTCCAGTCGAGTATATCGGGTCGGTGATAATCTCCGTGAGACCGTTTACGTCGCGAGGTATACCGATGCGAGCCGGCATTTCCAGTACCCGCTCAACAAGGGTTGTCATCTCCTGTATCTTGCTGCTTCCACCCGTTAGCACTACTCCTGCCGGCAGCATGCCGATGAACCCCTGCTTTGAGAATTCTTTTTTTACCAGCGTGAAGATTTCTTCCATTCTCAGCTGGATTATCGTCGTGAGGTCTCTTTTCAGAATATGCTTGGGCACGTGTCCGGAGGCGCTTTTCACCTCTATTCTCTCATCGCTCGGCATTTCATTTGGCTTTGTCATGGCCACGCCGTGATTCTCCTTGAGCTTTCTTGCCTCCGGGAGCGGTACCGAGAGCCCGAACGCGATATCCCTGTCGAGATGGTCGCCTCCAAGGGTGATGCTTTCTGTATACTTCACGCTTCCATTCATAAACACCGCTATGTCGCAGGTGCCTCCTCCAAAATCTATCATCGCTACCCCGATTTCCTTCTCATCCTGCGTAAGAACCGCCTCGCTTGAAGCTATCTGCTCAAGTACCATGTCAACGGAAGTCATTCCTGACATTCCTATGCATTTTATGATGTTCCGGGCCGCGGTCACGTCCCCCGTGACTATGTGGACATCCGCCTCGAGCTTTAAGCCGTGGATTCCGACCGGATCCTTTATGCCGCTTTCCCTGTCAACCGTGTAGTCCTGCGCGATAGCGTGAATGATTTCCCTTTCCGCCGGAATCAGAAGCGCGTTTGCCGATTCTATGACTCTCTCAATATCCTTGTGAGTTACCTCTTTTTCCCGCAGGGTAACCATTCCGTGCCCGTTCATTCCCTTTATATGTCCGCCGGCTATTCCTACTATTACCTCCTTTATCGCATGTCCGGACATGCGTTCGGCTTTTTCGACTGCGTTCTGTATGGAGTCCACGGTTTTTTCTATGTTGACCACTACCCCTCTTTTGAGTCCGTGGGAGGGATGATTGCCGACGCCGATTATCTCGACCTCGCCGCTTAGGTCGAATTCTCCGACCACTACGGAGACTTTCGTCGTTCCTATGTCGAGACCAACTATCGGTAGTGAATGATTTCTTCTCTGCGCCATCTTGAGGTGTTAGGAGTCGTAGCCTATTACGCCTACTTCGCCCGAACTTATGTCTATATCCTTTTCCACCAAGTTCTTCTTGCGGGAGTGAACTATTATCCTCTCAACCTTGTACCACTTGCTTTTCATGTTGTTTTTCCCGAAGGTTACGAATCTGCGGTCAAGTGTTAGAAGCTTGATCCCGAAATCTTCTTCCACCACTATTTCGGAAATTTCCGACCAGCCAAGAACCGAACTGGACCTAGAGAGGTTTAGAACCTCTATTGCCTGGAACATGAGACCCGAACTGATTTCCCCCTCGCTTGAGATTACGGGGAAATCGAATCCCTGCGACGGCTCCACTGCACCAAGTTTTTTCCCTTTTCCGTCTATGTAGTGGGGTTCCGCTCCCTGCAGGGCCACCACGCAGAAAGGCTCGTTCTCGGAGATTTCGATTTCTATTTTTCCGTGAAGGAGTTTCTTCATCTTTACGTCGCTTGCCCATGGATTTTCGAAGATCTTCTTCTTTGCCTTGGAAGTTGAAAACAGCATGGAGGTTGACCCGGCCCTTATGCCGGAGCGTTTTATAATCTCGGGCGTGCTTATCTTGCTGTTCCCGGTGATCACGATCTCCCTCACGGTAAGATGATCTGACGGCTGGATCGCGAAAACGGCAATTCCGCAGAGCGAGAGAAGAAAAACCGCCGATATTCCCTTTGTCAGAATACTCATACCGCTTCTGCCTCCCTGCCCATTATTTCGACTTCGGGCTCAAGCGTTATGTTTCTTTTCCTAAGGGCGGTTTCCCTCGCCTTTTCGATGAGCGAGATGATATCGTCGGCCTTTGCCCTGTTGAAATTCACAATAAAATTCGCGTGGATTTCCGAGAACTTGGCCCCGCCAATACAAAGCCCCTTGAATCCCAATCCCTCGAGCAGCTCTCCCGCGCTTACAGTGGGCGGGTTCTTAAAGACCGAACCCGTGTTGGCCATTTTCACGGGCTGGGTCCTGTTTCTGTACGCGAGGTACTGCCTCACGTTTTCTTCGCTTTTCCCTCTGTCTCCTCTGCGCAGTTCAAATACTGCTCTGGTGACTACGGCGCCCGCGGGCAGGTTGCTTTTTCTGTACTCGAAGTTTATCTCTTCCCTGGACAGTTCCTTCTCTTCCCCTTCGTGCCATATGTAAACTTTTTTCACCGCGTCCTTTATCTCTCCCCCGTTTGCGCCGGCGTTCATATATATGCTTCCCCCGACCGTTCCCGGTATTCCTGCGGCGAACTCAAACCCGGTGAGTCCCAGGCGGATAGACCTGTTCATTATGGATGAGAGCATCGCTCCGCATTCGGCTTCAACTCGGGTGCCGTCTATGTGTACTTCCTTGAGTTTCCTCGTGCTTATTACCACGCCGTCGATTCCCTTATCGGTTATTATCGTGTTGGAGCCGGCTCCGAGCACGGTGACTTTCTCCCCAGTTTCGTGACAGCTTCTGAGCAGTTCAAGAAAGCTCTTCATGTTCCGCGGATACACCAGGCGCTTTGCCTCTCCCCCGACTTTTATATACAGGTATTTTCTCATCGGGTAGTTGTCCAGTATGTCGAGGTCCTTGTTCTGGGTTGCTTCGCTCATCCAATCTGCTCCGCGATTTTGTCCCCGTACTTCCATACATTTCCGGCGCCCGAGGTAAGCAGGACATCTCCTTTTTTAAGCTCGTTCGCCATGCGGTCCGCGAAGGCCTCGGGGTCATCCACATAACATGCGTTCGCGTTGCCCGCCTTTTTTATGTCTTCGACCAGTTTTTCTGAAGTTATCCCTTTCACCGGTTTCTCCCCGGCGGGATATATATCAAGAACGTATAGATGTTTTATCTTTCCCAAAACCCTGACAAAATCGTCGTAAAGAAGCTTTGTCCTAGAAAATCTATGGGGCTGGAAGAGCAGAATCGGTTCTTGGGAAAACGCCGTCTTAAGAGCTTCTATAGTTACTTCCAGCTCGCTCGGGTGATGCCCGTAATCATCTATTATTTTCACACCTTTTCTCTCGCTTTTCAACTGCAGCCTCCTCTCCGTGCCACCAAAGGCGGCAAGGCCCTCCTTTATCTTCTCGAAGCTGAACCCGAACTCCATTCCCACGGCTATGGCGGCCAGGGAATTAAGGGCGTTATGGGCTCCTAGGGTGCTGAGTTCCACTTCTCCAAGCAGGTAACCCCCGTAGGTCACTTCAAACGATGTCCGAAACTGGGAAAAGCGTATGTCCTCCGCCACAAGGTCTGCCGGGGCGGCGATTCCGTAAGTAAGTATTTTCTTGTTGAATTTCCTGCTTATCTCGGCGGTTCTCGGACAGTCGGCGCATGTTATGGCGAGTCCGTAGAAGGGAATTTTGTCCAGGAAGTTGGAAAAAGCGGCCTCAAGGGCTTCCATGTCTCCGTAGTAATCGAGGTGCTCCTTGTCGATATTTGTGAGCACGGTGACGACCGGGGAGAGCTTTTCGAATGATCCGTCGCTCTCGTCAGCCTCCACTACCATGAACCGGCCGGTTCCCAAGTGGGCGTTTGAGTCGATGGTCCGCAGTTTCCCGCCGACCACTATGGTCGGGTCCGCGCCGCAGTGAGAGAGCACCGACGCTATCATGGAGGACGTGGTGGTCTTTCCGTGACTCCCGGCAACAGCGATGCCGAACTTGAGCCTCATCAGCTCTGCCAGCATCTCCGCCCTGGGTATGAGGGGAATTCTTGCCGCGGTGGCGGCGATCATTTCCGGGTTATCTTCGCCAATTGCTGACGAGTATACGACCACTTCGCTTCCTTTTATGTTCTCTGAGTCGTGACCCGTGTGCACTATAGCTCCGAGGGAAGTCAGCCGCCGCGTTATCTGGGTTTCCGCAAGGTCAGAACCGCTCACCTCAAGACCCATGTTGATCAGCACTTCGGCTATGCCGCTCATCCCTATGCCGCCTATGCCGATGAAGTGGACTTTTTTTATTTTCCCGTACATTGACTTATCCGATTATCCTCTCGATTTCATTTACGATCTCCCGGGCGGCGTGGGGCCGTGCGAGTTTCTTTGAGTTTTCCGCCATGCGCTCTAGGGTGCTTTGCTCAAGAATTCTCTCCACAACTGCGCAAAGACCCTCGACCGAGAGTTCTTTTTCCTCGACTACTACTGCCGCCGCGTTTGCTTCCAGTATCCGGGCGTTTTTCAGTTGATGGTCGTGCGTGGAAGAGGCGAGGGGAATCAGTATTGCCGGTATGCCGAACGCCGTTATCTCTGAGAGAGTTCCGGAACCCGCCCTGCAGATCGCAAGATCCGTTTTTTCGTATATCTTGGACATGTCGTCTGTGAATCCGAATACTTCAGCGCCAATGCCGAGTTGCCGGTAAGTTTCCCTTACGCTTTCTACCTGCGCTTGGCCGGTCTGATGGGTCACGCTTACCTGCGTCCCCAGTTTTTCCAGAGACATGGGGACGATTTCATTCAGTTTCCGCGCTCCCTGACTTCCTCCGAGTACGAATATGTTTCGCGGGGTACTTTGGCGAGCTTTCTTCTGGGCGATGCCGCGGGCTAGGTCGCGTCTTATGGGGTTTCCGGTGAAAACGGTTTTTTCCGCCGGAAGGTGCTCCCTGCTTTCTTCGAAGGTTATGAATATCTTGGCGACGAATCTAGAGAGGATTCTGTTGGCGAGCCCTGGGACGGAGTTCTGTTCGCAAACGGCGGTCGGTATGGAGCTTATTGAGGCGCAAAGCAGGGTCGGTCCGGACGCGTATCCTCCGACTCCTATCACTGCGTCGGGCCTGAAATCTCTGAGTATCTTAAGGGAACTTGCCATTGCTCCGAGTATCGAGATCACCGCCATTATCTTCTGGAAAAAGCTTTTTCCGACAATTCCTTTTGAGTTTATGAATTCAACTCTGTACCCCTTTTCCGGGAGGATCCTTTTTTCGATTCCCTGCTCGGTGCCCACGAACAGAACCTCGTTTCCGCTGCTTCTCTCAAGTATTTCCTCCGCAATCGATATCGCGGGGAAAACGTGTCCACCTGTGCCTCCTCCGGCTATTATCACTTTCATCGTTTCCCGGTGCTGAACCTAGAGACGCTCAGGATTATTCCAAACGCCGCAAGCGTTGATACGAGGGAACTTCCACCGTAGCTTACAAGGGGCAGCGTCAGTCCCGTAGTTGGGAAAAGACCGACTGCCACTCCCATGTTAAGCGCCGCCTGAAGAGTTATGAGCGCCGTGAAACCAAATACCATGTACCTTGAGAAAGGATCTTCCGCCCTCAAGGATATCCTTACGCATCTTGCCAGAATTAAGAGGAAAAGCACGATTAACGTCATTACCCCTATGAATCCGAATTCCTCGCCTATTATCGAGAATATAAAGTCGGTGTGTGCCTGGGGGAGGAAGAGCAGTTTCTGGGAACTGTTTCCGAGTCCGCTTCCGTATATTCCACCGAGACCGAATGCCATGAACGACTGAACGGCCTGGTATCCCGAGCCGAGAGGGTCTTGCCACGGGTCGAGAAACGACATTATTCTCTTCATCCTGTATCCCTCGTTGACGATGGCTAGAGCGAGCAGTAGCACGGATCCGATCCCTATGGTTAGCAGATACCTGACCTTGGCTCCTCCGACGAAGAGCATTATGAAAAGGATCGCCATAACGAGAAAGGAGGTTCCGAGGTCAGGTCCGGCCAGAATAAGCCCCACGTAGGCGCCGCCGGCTAGCAGCGGAGAAAAAATGCCGATCCAGAAGCTGTCCATCTTGCCCTCTTTTTTGAACAGAAAATGCGCCATGTAAATGACGAGCATGTATTTGCAGAACTCAGACGGCTGGAACGAAAATCCCCAGACCGAAATCCACCTTCGTCCCCCGCCGACCTCCTTGCCTACCTCTGGGAGAAGCACGATTACGAGTAAGGCGAGTCCGAGCAGATAACCAGGATAGACAAGCTTTCTAAGGAAAGTCGGCTTCACGTGCATCAGTGTCAACATGGCCGCTATTCCGATTAATAGGTATATGACGTGGAATTTAAGAAAACGCATCGAGTTGTCATAGGTTTCAAGTGAGAATATCGAGCTTGAGTTATATACGGCCACGACGCCGATTCCCGCCACTATGAGCACTAGGCCGAGGAGCAATATGTCGAAATCCCTGTTTTTGAAATCAAACATTTCTCACGATCTCCTTGAACTGATTCCCTCTCTCCTCGTACGAGCTGAACATGTCAAAGCTCGAGCATCCGGGCGAAAACAGAAGTGTGTCTCCCTCTTCGGAGAGCTCAAAAGCACTTTCCGTCGCTTCTTTAAGCGAATCCGCGCATGTTGTCTGCGCCAGGTTGCCCAGCTGGGCGCGCATTTTCTCCTTCGTCTCCCCTATGAAGACCAAGGCTTTTACCTTGCTTGCCACGACGTCCCTCAGGCAGTCGTAGTCGATTCCCTTGTCCTTCCCCCCGGCGACCAGTATGATCGGGGAGGGCAGGCTCTCGATGGCCCTTAGCGTTGAGAAGGGGGTTGTGGATTTCGAATCGTTGTAGATGCTCACCCCTCTTACCGTCAGCACGAATTCCATCCTGTGGGAAAGCGGGCGAAATTCGTCTATGCTTTTCTGCACCGGGTCCCGCTGACAGCCAAGTATTCCCGCCACCGCTACCGCGGCCATTATGTTTTCCTTGTTGTGTTCCCCGAGAAGAGCAGAGTCCCGAACGGAGAAAGAGAGTTCTCCGAACACTATTTCGTCCTCCCTGCAGTGGATGTCTGTTCTTCCGTCCCGGGCGCCGAAAGATACTTTTTTCGCTCTGAAATCGCCTGAGCCTCTGAGTACCGCCGGATCCTCTGCGTTGAACACTGCCCAGTCGTCTTCGGTCTGATTTGCGAAAAGGCCGAGTTTCGCCGCCTCGTATTCTTCCATGCTCGAGTGGTGGTCCAAGTGGTCTGGCGATATGTTCAGGATCACGGCGATGTGGGGTGTGAAGTTCCTTATTCCCTGGAGCTGAAAGCTGCTTAGCTCGAGCAGCAGAAAATCGTATTCGTCGTCTTTTTCGGCTATCGATATAAGAGGTGTTCCTATGTTTCCTCCCGTAAAGACTTTCAAGCCGTTTCGTCTGAGCATTTCCGAGAGAAGAGACGTGGTAGTTGTCTTTCCGTTCGTTCCCGTTACGCCTATTACCGGCTTTGATATGAAGTTCCACGCAAGCTCGATTTCGCTTATTACCGTCTTTCCGACTGCTTGGGCGTCCCTGATCTCTGGAAGGTCGAACCTTACCCCGGGGCTCAGCACGATCGTGTCTGCCCATTCGAAAAACTCGGAGGCATGAGTCCCGCACCGGATCTTCACCCCTCCCGCTGTGAGTTCTTCAACCACGGAACCGAGTTCACCGGCTTCCCTTGAGTCGGTTGCCTTTACCGGCGCTCCTTTGGCGCGGAGGAATCTTGAAGTTTCCACTCCCGTTATCCCGAGACCAACTACTAAGAATCTGTTTTCCGCAAGTTCCATCTGGTCACCTTATTTTCAGGCTTGAAAGAGCGAGAATGGAAAGAACCACGCATATTATCCAGAAACGCACCACCACTTTTGATTCGGCCCATCCGGCAAGTTCGAAATGGTGATGAAGAGGGGTCATCCTGAAAACCCTTTTGCCGGTGGAACGAAACGACGCCACCTGGATTATCACCGAGAGGGTTTCCACGAAGAATATTCCTCCGGCAACTATCAGAAGTATCTCCTGCTTTATCATAAGAGCGCTGAATCCTATGGCGGCCCCCAGCGAAAGAGAACCCACGTCTCCCATGAAAACCTCGGCGGGGTGGGAATTGTACCAAAGAAATCCAAGACATGCCCCTCCGACCGCCGCGAGAAAGATGGCCAGTTCTCCCGCTCCCTGTACATGCGGGATCTGCAGGTAGCTTGCAAACTGAAGGTTCCCCGCGAGATAGGCGAAAATTATGTAGGTAGAGGTTACGATGACGATCGAACCTATGGCCAAGCCGTCAAGACCGTCGGTCAGATTCACCGCGTTTGAAGAACCAACGGTAACCAGGAGGGCGAAAAGTATGTAGAGATATCCAAGATCCACCACTGCCTGCTTTATAAAAGGGAACACTATTGAGGTCGAGGAATACACCGCGCTCTCACCGGCCCTCATGGACATCGAGAAGCTCCCGCTCTCATTCATGCAGAGAATGACCACAAACGTCACAGCGATGAGTGCCTGGCAGAGAAACTTTACCCTTGCCCTTATTCCTTTTCCTTTCTTTACTTTCATAAAATCGTCGAGGAATCCCAGGATGGCGAAACTTACCGTAAACAGGATCACGAGCATCACCTTGTCTACGAGAAAGTTCGTCCAGAGAAGGGATGAGATGACTATGGCCATTACGATGAATATCCCTCCCATCGTGGGAGTGCCGGCTTTCGCGCCATGGCTGCTGGGTCCGTCTTTGCGTATGGTCTCGTGGAACTGGGCGGTTTTGAGCAGGTCAATCAGCTTTTTTCCCAAGAGAATGCAGAGAAGAAAAGAGGTCAGGCCGGCCCCGAAAGAGCGGAAAGTTATGTACTTGAAGACATTGAGGAAAACAAAGTCGTCTTTTAGAAGATGCAGAAAATAGAGCATGGGCTTATGTTTTGTAAAGCGTCTGTATTACCGCTTCCATCTTCATTCCCCGCGACCCCTTTACAAGCACTATGTCGTCCTCTCCGCAGACATCGAGAAGCAGGGCCGCCGCCTCCTGCGGGCTCTGTGCCACATGACACGGCGTTTCGCTTCGCACCGCCGATACGAGCGAGCGGGAGAATTCTCCCATGGCCACCACCATGTCCAGACCCAGTTGCGAGGCGTGCTCCCCTATTAGCTCGTGCTCTTTCTCGCTGCTTTCTCCGAGCTCGAGCATGTCGCCCAGAACCGCCACAGCCTTAGCCTTGCCCCGGCGGTGACTCGCAAGTTCGTCAAGCGCCGCGCGCATCGAGTCGGGGTTTGCGTTGTACGAGTCGTTTATGATCCTGAAGCCAAACGGGGTGCGCATGACTTCAAGGCGCATCGCTGAGGGAACGTATTTTTCAAGACCGGCCAGTATCTCGTTCATTCCGCATCCAAGCGAATACCCGAGAGCGGAAGCGGAGAGGGCGTTTGAAACGTTGTGCGTGCCTATTCCCTTTATCCTCGTTTTAGCGGACTGTCCGCCGATGTGTATCGTGAATTCAATTGACTCCATTCCCTCGTTGTCGATGTCGCTTGCCCTTATGAAGGCCTCGGGGGAGTTGACCCCGTAGGTGATCTTCCGGCAGCGCGCTCTCTCGGCTATTTTCGTCACCCATGGATCGTCGATGTTCACGCAGAAAGTGTTTTCCTCGCCAAAGTTCTCAACCAGTTCACCTTTTGCCCTCGCAACTCCTTCAAGGTCTTTCATCTCCTCAAGGTGGGCTTTGCCCACGGTGGTTATCGTTCCCACGTCGGGCGAGGCCACCTCGGCAAGGGTCCTTATTTCTCCAAAAGAGTTCATTCCCATCTCGAGCACGCAGAAATCGTACTCTTCTTCCAGTTTCAGCAGGTTGAGCGGAACGCCTATGTGGTTGTTGAGGTTGCCGTAGGTGCTCAGCACGTTGCCCGATATGGAGAGTATGCTGTGAGTCATATTCTTGGTAGTGGTCTTTCCGTTAGAACCTGTAATGGCGGCGACACGGAGACCGGGAAACGAGTTTCTCCAATGCCTTGACATCTCAAGCAAGGCTTTTTGGGTGGATTCTACCTTTATTATCGCCCCGCAGCTCTGCTTCCCGTGTATTTGGGGGAATTTCTCCACCACGGCTCCCACCGAACCTTTCTCAAAGGCCTCGGCGACGTAATCGTGACCGTCAAAATTGGGGCCCTCTATGGCGACGAAGAGCTGGTTTCTTTTTATCTTTCTTGAATCGATGGAGACTCCGGTGGCTCCGACCGGCATCTTGCCGCCGACGAGGCTGCCTCCCGTGGAATTTAGCAGAAAATCAAGGCTGAATTTCAAAGTCCCCTCCCGCCTCTGGCTTCAAGGTACTTTTCCGCGATTTCCCTGTCGTCAAAATGAATCTTTTCGGTACCGATTATCTGGTAGTCTTCGTGCCCTTTTCCCGCTATCAGGACTGTGTCTCCGCGCCCGGCCGTATCCACGGCGTGTTTTATGGCTTCTTCCCTGTCGGTTATCACCGCGACCCCTGGATCCTGGGACTCTATCCCTTCGGTCATATCCGAGATTATCCTTTCAGGGTCCTCTGTCCTGGGGTTATCGGAAGTCACTATCAGCATGTCTGAATACCTGCGCCCGACTGCGGCCATGAGAGGACGTTTCCGCCTGTCCCTGTCTCCGCCGCAACCCACAACGGTGATTAGCCTCTCAGCGCAGAAAGGTTTTAAGCACTCAAGCACATTTTCAAGCGCGTCGGGAGTGTGGGCGTAGTCCACGAAAACATCTATGCCCAAGGTGTTTTCGATTTTCTCGAGTCTTCCAGGTATGCGCCCTAGTTCACTCAGCGCTCTCCCGGTTATCCCGGGGGACGAACCGAGAGAGAGGAGTGTTCCGGTTGCCGCCATCATGTTATAGAGGTTGTGCTTCCCCATGAGTTTTGAGTCAAGTTCCACCTTGCCCCACGGGGTGGCCAGCGTGGCCTTTATCCCTCCAGAATCAAGCGTGAAGTTCTCTGCAAATACGGCTGAGTCTTTTTTTTTCGTGGAAAACGTTATTTTCTGAGCTTTTTTCGGGACGGATATCCTGCTTGCGAAAGGGTCGTCCGCGTTTATTATCGAAAACACCTCTTTTTTCGCACTTCTCTCCAGGACCTCGGAGAAGAACCGCTCCTTGGCCCTGAAGTAATCTTCGAGTGTCTTGTGGTAGTCGAGATGATCCTGGGTGAGGTTTGTGAATACCGCCGCGTCAAAATGACATCCGTCGACCCTTTTTAGGTCAAGGGCGTGTGAGGATACCTCGAGCGTGACGTTCGTCACTCCGGCGTCTTTCATTTCGCGCAGCATGCTCATGAAAGCAAGCGGGTCGGGCGTCGTGAGGGAGGCGGCCTCGGTTTTTCCCATGTATCTGTTCTCTATGGTTCCCAGAAGCCCAGTGTTTAGTCCCTCGGCCGTCCAGCCGGCTTCAATCATGTGGGAGACCGTGGTTTTCCCGTTGGTTCCCGTCACCCCCACGACCTTCATTGCGAGGGAAGGGTGATCGTGGAAATTGGAGGCGACTATGGAGGCTGCGGCTCTTGAGTCGCTTGTTTTCGCGACAGGTACTCTAAGGCTTGGAATTTCCTCTGAAACCTCCTCGAGTAGAAGCGCCGCCGCTCCTTTTTCTACCGCCGAGGCGGCGTACATGTGACCGTCGGTGACGTTCCCTTTGATGGCAATAAAGAGGGAACCCGGTTCCACATTCTGCGAGTTGAGAGTTATCCCTGTAATTTCCGTATCTCCCGGATTCTGTGATCCAGTTAACGTTTCAATTCCCGCGTTTTTCAGAACATCCGCTAATCTCATATGTTCTGCTTAAGAGTAAAAGTGCAGTCTGTTCCCCTTTTTATCTTTTCCCCCGAGGGAGGGTGCTGGCCTACCACGTAACCGCTGCCTATGAATCGGACTGAGACTTCCTCTTTCTCCGCCCACTTCATCACGGCTCTTGCGCTTTTGTTCACCATGTCCGGCATGACTGTTTCCTCGAGCACCTCCTTGCGCGGAGGTACGCGCATGTAGAACAGGGCCTTTTCGGTTATGGACTTGAAGATGGGTGCCGCGACCACTCCTCCGTAATTGTGTTTTCTGGGGTTCTCGACGATTACCACAAGCGCCAGACGCGGGTTGTCAGCGGGAGCGAACCCGATGAACGACGAAAGATATCTGTCTTCGTAATAAGTGCCGGTCTCTGGATTGGGCATCTGCGCTGTTCCTGTCTTCCCGGCGACCCTGTAGCCCGAGATCCCGGCGTTTTTGCCTGTGCCGTTTTTCACTACTTCTTCAAGAATTCTGGTGATCTTTGAAGCCGTGTCGTAGGAAATGACTCTTTTGAGGACCTCCGGGTTTTTCTCCATAAGAACTTTTCCCTCCGGCGATACGATTCTCTTCACAATATAGGGCTTCATGAGGTATCCGCCGTTTGCGATGCTTGAGAGTGCGGTCGCCAGCTGAATCGCCGTTACCGATATTCCCTGTCCGAACGATATTGTCGCCAGCTCTATATCTCCCCATTTCCTCAGGTTCTGTATTCTTCCGCTGGCTTCTCCGGGAAGGTCCACTCCGACCGTTTTTCCGAAACCGAAGTTTCTGAGCGAGTCGTGGAGTTTTTTCTTCCCCAGAGTTTTTCCCATTTTCCAGGCGCATATGTTGCTTGAATACGTTATGGTCTCGGAAACGGTCAGGATTCCGTGTCCGTGCACGTCCTTTATCACGTTCGGACCGATTCTCTGCTTTCCGTTCTCGCAGTCATACTCGGTATTCTCATCTCCCATCTTTTCTTCTAGCAGTGTCGCGGCCAGAAACACTTTCAGCGTCGAACCGGGCTCAAAAGACATCCATACCGGGAGATTTTTTCTAGTCTTCTGGGAGAACTCGCCGAAGCGGTTCGGGTCAAAAAACGGATAGGAGGCCATGGAGAGTATTTCGCCGGTCTGAGGATTCATCAGGAGGGCGGCCCCCCTATCCGCTTTCATTTCTCTTATACCCTTTTCAAGTGCGGTCTCGGTTATGTGCTGTATGTTGGAATCCACCGTAAGCATCAGATCGTTTCCCTTGGTTGACTGCTCTTTTGCGTTTAGCAGGGCATCGGATATGCGGTTTCCCCTTCCATCAGTCCTTATCCTCGCCGTGGCGGGTTTGCCGGCGAGCATCTTCTCAAAAGCATATTCAAGGCCCTCTACCCCCTTAAGATCTATGTTGGTGAATCCAAGCGTCTGCCCGAGCAGGGAACCGTTGGGATAGATTCTTTTCGGTTCTTCAGCAAAACCGACCCCCGAAAGACCCAAGGCCTTTATCTTCTTTGCGGTCTTGGGATCTTCTCCTCTTTTGATCCATACAAAGGGCTTCTCAGAGCGCGCAAGGCTGAGCACCTTCTTGCGGGACATGCCCAGCGGTTTCGATATTGTCCGGACGAGCTTGCCCGGGTCCTTTACTTCCTTGGGGTTCAGATAGATCGAAGTTGCCCAGACGCTTGTGGCCAGGGGTTTTTTGTTGCGGTCATACAGGGTTCCGCGTACCGGAGGCATCTTATAGACCCTGCTGTGCTGTTTCTTCGCGCCTGCCGAGAACCTGTCGCTTTGCAGCACCTGGAGTTCAAAGGACCTGTAGCCCAGAGCCACAAAGAGGCCGGTGAGGAAAATCGTGGTGAGATAAAACTTCCATTTTCCTTTTTGGGATTTTTTCATTCTGCCCTTCCAGCAAGCACTACCTCTTCAACGAAAACAACGTCATTATAAGTGGCGAACCTGAAACCCATTTTCTTAGCCACGGGCTCCAAAAATTCGGGGGACTTGAGCTTTGAGAGCTCGTAGTTAAGGATCTGGCCTTCCTTTATAAGTTCCCTCTCAGTTTCCTTGTTTCTGGTGATCTCGTAACCGGTTCTTGTGTATTCGATCTTGACGCGCAAGAAGCAAAGGGCCGTTACAAACAAGACCCCGAAAATTATCACAGTGCGAAGGGGAAACCCCTTCTGTTTCCTTTTTCTTCCGGCAAGTTTTTTTCTCATTTGCGGTTATACCCCCTCTGCTACTCTCATTTTTGAACTCCTCGCCCTGGGATTTTCCTCCACCTCGCTCTTCTTGGGTCTTATGACCGAGCGGGTCACCCTTCTTACCTGCTGAACTCTTCCGCATGCGCATATTGGAAGGTCCGCAGGACAAACACAGGGAGAGTCAAGTTTTCTGAACATGTTTTTGACTATTCTGTCTTCAAGCGAGTGGAAAGAGATTATCGCCAGTCTTGCCCCGGTATTGAGAATCTTCACGGCTTCTTCGATAAAGATCGCCAGGTTGTCGAGTTCGTTGTTAATCGAGATCCGAAGCGCCTGGAAAGTCTTGGTCGCGGGATGAGTCTTTTTCGGGTGAAACTTTTTGGGAATGGAACTTGAGATTATCGAGGCCAGCTCAAAGGAAGTCTGTATACTTTTTTTGGCCCTGCTTTTTACTATCGAGCTAGCGATTCTCCCGGCGAATTTCTCTTCGCCGTATTCTCTCAGTATGTATTCGAGTTCTTCGGTTTTCATTCCGTTTACGAGATCGTAAGCGGAAAACTGAAGGCCCGCATCCATCCTCATATCAAGAAACTCGTTTTTTCTGAAGCTGAATCCCTTGCCGCTGCGCTCAAGCTGGAAAGAGGAGATTCCCAAGTCGGCGACGATGCCGTCGACGTATTCTATTCCCATGGAGTTAACCGTGCTTTTTATGTGTATGAAATTCCTATTTACCATCTCCACTTTTTCCGCGCTGGCCGAAAGTCTGCCCTTCGCAAGAGAGATGGCGGCCTGATCAACATCCATTCCTATGAGCTTTGATATTAAGGGGTATGCATTGAGAAAGCACTCGGAGTGTCCGCCGAGACCCACGGTCGCGTCAATCACTATGGCTCCCTCGGGCAGATCGAGGTGCTCGACCACCTCTTTTGCCATAACAGGGGAGTGAAACTGTTCCTGCGGCTCAGAGCTTATGGCCGCGGCTTTTATTTTCTTAGAGTCCATATCCGGCAAGTACCTCTCTGCTCTGTATGAAGGTCTCAAATGCCCCGCTGCCGTTTTCTTTCTCCCAGATTTCCTTTGACCAGATCTCTATTTTTTTCAGCATGCCGACCAGGACCACTTCAGTTTCGATGGTCGCGTATGAACGCAGCGACTGCGGAATCAGTACTCTTCCCTGGTTGTCCACGGGGCAGTCTACCGCGTTCCCCATGAGATAGCGTATTGAAGAGATCGCCTCGCTGTCGGTTATGGATACCTTGGAGAGCTTCTTTTCAAGCTCGTTCCATTCCCTCATTGGGTAGGCGATTAGATAGCGGTCAAAGTTCGTGATTACGAAGGTCTCATCAGAGTATTTCTTCCTGCAGACCTCCCTGAACTTTGAGGGGATGCTGACCCTCCCGGTCTTGGTCATAGTGTGTTCGTATCGTCCTCTGAACATTTTATGCTATCTTCTGCCATTATATGCCATAATATATTCTTCTCATGCCAATTCATAAATTATAAAAAAACATGCAAAAAGTCAAGTAACATTTTGAAATAGTTAATCTTTTCAGGGTTCAGACAGAGGAAACATAAAACTAGATGTTACTTTAACAATGTGGGACGACGGGACGGGATTTAAGAAAAAAATACTATCCGTTGGGTACGGGATTCTACTTGTTCGCTTATTTTGTATATACTCTCATCCGAAGGCACGGCGGTTTTGCGGGTAAAATCCATCTGAGTTCGCTTAGGGAAAAATGTCTGTTTTTTTCATAAAACTTGCGGATAAGAGCTCCAACGTTCTTTTGCAGGCGATACTCGGCACCTACGGGCACCTGATGTGGGTGAGGACCGAGGTGCCGCAGGAAATGATAGTTAAGGTGATCACCACCCCTGAACTCGCTTCGGAAACGCGCGAGGTGCTCGAGGCGCTTAGGGGGGAGATAGAGTTTGAATTTGTCGGCTCTCCAGAAGGCGGTGATCTGCCGGGGGAGCAGGATTTTCATGGAAACAAGAGAAGATCATAGCCACAAGTGGGGGCTGGTAAGCTTGCTCACACTTCTAAGCAGGATCATCGGATACCTGAGGGATGTTGTGGTGGCGGCGCTTTTCGGAGCGGGCTATCAAACCGATGCCTTCTACGTCGCGTTCCGTATCCCCAACCTGCTGCGCCGCCTTTTCGCCGAGGGATCTCTGGCGGCGGTCTTCGTACCCATATTCTCCGAGTATCTTGAATCGGGCGACAGGCGGGAGGCGAAAAACGCCCTGCGCTCCGCGTTTACCGTGCTTTTAATTGTTCTCGTTTTGGTGGTAGCGCTGGGAGTGATTTTTTCCCCCTGGCTCGTGAAGCTTTTCGCCTACGGGTTCGATCAGAAGACTTTCGATCTTGCGGTCTACCTCAACAGACTTGTTTTTCCCTACGTGCTTTTCATATCTCTTACCGCCCTTGCGATGGGGGTTCTTAATTCCGTAAGGCATTTCTTCGCTCCGGCTTTTTCTCCGGTTCTTTTTAACCTGTGCATAATAGCAAGCGCCCTGTTTCTTTACCAGGAGCTTGAGGTACCTATCGTTTCTCTCTGTTTCGGGGTTCTTGGCGGAGGGGTGTTGCAACTGGTGCTCCACCTGTTTTATCTCCGCGAAAAGAAGTTCATGTTCGGGTTCACCGGAACCCTCAACCACCCGGCAGTCAAAAGACTCGCGTTGCTCATGTTCCCCCAGCTTTTCGGAATAGCGGTCTATAACCTCAATATACTCGTGAACACCCAGTACGCGTCTTTCATGTCCGAGGGAACGGTTTCCTATCTTTACTTCGCGGAGAGAATAATAGAGTTTCCCCTGGGAGTGGTGGCCGTTTCCCTGGCGACCGTTATGCTTCCGGCTCTTTCATCCCACGCTGCAAGAGAGGATTACGATGGATTCGGCGCCGAATATCTGCGTTCGCTAAGGCGCATGCTGTTTATAATGGTGCCCGCCATGGTCGGGATAGTTGCTTTGCGGGTTCCGCTCTGCAACTTCCTTTACCAGCATGGCGAATTTGATTACGTGGCGGTTATAAACACTTCCCAGGCCATTTTGGGCTACGGACTCGGACTTTTTGCCGTGGGAGGAATTCGCATCACCGTGCCCGCCTTTTTTGCTCTCCAGGATACGAAGACGCCGGTAAAGGTGGCGTTTTTCTGCTTTCTGCTAAACGCCGTCTGCGGGTTCGTCCTGGGATTTGTCTTTTCGCTTGACCACTTCGGTCTGGCGCTTGCAAGTTCCATTTCTTCGGTGGCGAACTTCGTTCTGCTGGTGGTTCTGCTGAACGGAAGGCTGGGACGTTTTCTTTCCCGGGAAATTATCTTCTTTTCGCTCAGGGTTCTTGCGATTGCGGTTGTCATGGGTTTTGCCGTGTGGGGTATTGCCGGATTTTCCTCGTGGAGCGAGACCGGTTTTTCTCTTGACAAGACAGTAGTCATGGCTACCTCGGTGGGTATTGGCGTTGCCCTTTACTTCCTGCTCGCCAGGTTAGTTGGGATAAAGGAAGTTGAGATGCTCTCTTTTATGAGAAAAAGGTAAAATGGGGCCGGAACATCGTCCCGGTTGGGGTTGTCCGCTTCCCAGCATTGCGGTATCTTTGGTGAAACGGGTCAGAAATGCCGATTCGATTTCCATGTAAATAGTGTACTCAGCGCGGATTGGGAAAAGGTGTGGAAGGTTAAGCAGCTGGAAAAAGCGACAAAGGCTTATGGATGAACTTAAAACCCTAAGTCGGGATGCTCTTGAAACGCTCAGGGAGAAGTACGAGTACACCTCGAAGATTTTTCCCGAATCTGATTCGCTTCTTGCAATGGCGGAAGTCTCTCTCGCGCTTGGTGAAGTAACTAAGGCGAGACTGTTGGTTTCTGATTTTACCGGAAAGAACGGAGACAGCAGCCGTGCGAGGGTTATTCTCGCCAAAGCTTATCTTATGTGCTGGGATGCCGCCGCCGCGGAGGAGGAACTCAAAAAGGCCATTTCTCTTGATCATCGAAACACTCAGGCTTCAGAACTATTGATACATATATACGAAAGTGCGGGGAAAACAGGCGAAGCCTTCAGGGTGGCTCTATCACCTGGTTCATATTTGGAACGACTGGAGGAGGACCTCCCGGAATCCGAAGAACCTTCCCCCGAACCGGGAAAGGAAAGCAAGCCACAGGTCGGGGTTTTCGAAACGGACACGATGCTTAATCTTTACTTCTCCCAAGGGCTTTATGAGGATGCCTTGGAGGTAGTCGAGGTTCTCTGCGAACTTGAACCCGACAACCCGGTTTACCGCGGCAAGCGCGAAGAGATAATGACTCTTCTTGGAAAATAGTGCCTTCGTCTGGTTTTTTCCCGACCTTTTAATTATCATTACTTGCGGTATTTTGTCCCATGGAAATAATCGTCATAAACGGTCCGAATCTCAACATGCTGGGCAAAAGGGAACCTGAGATTTACGGAAGCCTAACCCTTTCAGACATCGAGTCTTTTCTTTCTTCCCACACCGAGTCTCTGGGCGAGGATGTCCAGCTTTCCTTCTTTCAGTCAAATTCCGAAGGGGAGATAGTCACCGCTATACAGGATGCCTATGGAAAGTTTGACGGAATAGTGATAAACCCCGGCGCCTATACTCATACCAGCGTTGCAATAAGGGATGCCATACTCTCAACCGGAATGCCTGTTGTGGAAGTTCATATTTCCAATATATACAAAAGGGAGGACTTCAGGCAGAAATCGTTTGTCTCAGGAGTATCGCTCGGCGTGGTGTCGGGCTTCGGGGCACGCAGTTATTACCTCGGACTTGTGGGTCTGGTTGAGCACCTGAGGAAAGAAGGCGCCTCTTCCTGAATCTCTCCCCGCGGAATTTTTATGAAGGAAAAGAAATGGGTAGTCGCAAAACCCGCCAAGGGGCCGGTTGAGAAAATTTCGGCAAAGCTCGGCATTCTGCCGATAACGGCGGAACTTCTGGTAAACAGGGGGATAAATTCAACTCAGGATGCCGAGGCTTTTCTCTGTGCATCACTTTCTGATCTGCCTTCTCCTTTTCTGATGAAAGGGATGGAAGAGGCGGTCGAGCGCCTTCGCAGGTGCGTTCACAAAAAAGAAAAAATCGCCGTCTACGGTGACTACGATGTTGACGGCGTTACGGCGACTTCTCTTCTGACGGGGTTTCTAAGGGCTCTTGGCTGCGACGTCATATACTACATTCCCGACAGGTTTAAAGAGGGCTACGGCGTAAACTCCCAGGCGCTTCGCGCTCTTAAACAGAAACAGGTGACCCTTGTAATCTCGGTTGACTGCGGAATTACTGCCGTGGACGAGGTGGCGCAGGCCAGAGCTCTCGGGATGGACTTCATAGTTACGGATCATCACAGTTTCTTGGGCCAGCTGCCCGAGGCTGTTGCCGTTCTTAATCCACGTCAGACTGACTGCGGGTACCCGGGAAAGGAAGTCGCGGGCGTCGGCGTTGCGTTTAACCTCGCCCTTGCGCTCAGGAGAACGCTCAGGGAAGAGGGATTTTTTGAGACCGCGGCGGAACCCAACATGGGAGATTTTCTTGACCTCGTTTCGCTCGGAACGGTTTCTGATCGCGTGCCTGTGGAAAACGTAAACAGGATCATGCTAAAGGAAGGTCTTAAGAGAATGCGAAGTCCCAAAAGGCCGGGTCTGCGGGCCCTTAAGGATGTAAGCGGCATAGGCGACGGGATCGAGATATTCGATCTTGGTTTTCGCCTTGGTCCCAGGATAAACGCGGCCGGCAGGCTTGATTCTGCGGACAAGGCGGTCGAGCTTCTCCTCTCCGACAGCCGGGAGGAGGCTTTTTCCCTCGCGAAGTTCCTTGACGAGCGCAACTCCAAGCGTCGCGAGATCGAAGAGGGGATACTGCGTGACGCGACCCGGATGGTTGAGTCTGTCCACGGGGACACAAAGTATAATTCGCTTGTTCTCTCCTCCCGCAAATGGCACAGAGGCGTCGTAGGTATCGTGGCTTCCTCCATAGCCGGGTCTTACGGGAAACCCGCTTTTCTCATCTCGGTTGATGAAAACGGCGTAGGGAGGGGAAGCGGAAGATCCTTCGGAGGAATCAACATTTTCTCCGTGCTTTCAAAGTGCGAAGATCTTCTCATGGAATTCGGTGGGCATGCCTACGCGGCCGGGGTAACCGTCTTGGAGGAAAAAATCGATCTTTTCAGGGAGAGGTTCTCAGAAGAACTTGAAAAAAGCGGTCAGAAGCCCGAAAGCAGGCTTAATATAGACTCCGAGATAACTCTCGCTTCCATAAGCGATACTCTTGTCTCCGAGATTGAAACTCTCTCGCCTTTCGGAGAGGGAAATCCCGAACCTCTCTTTCTCTCGAGGGCCGTTAGGGTAATGGACCAGAACCTGCTTAGGAATCAGCATGTCCGGTTTAGGGTGAGGAAAAACGGTTCTGTGCTGAACTGCATCTGGTTTTACGCTTCCCGAAAGCGCCTTCCCGAAGAAATAGACCTGGTTTTCGCTCTGCGCTTCAACGTGCGAAACGGGGAAAGGGAAACTCGTCTTTTCATAAAGGACGCGAGGGGGACCAGTGGGTGAATCCGCTATCCAAACTCTATATTAATTGCAATTGTCTAGAGGTTTTACTGATACTGTATTTAAATTCGCTTCCTGATTCCGCCAATAGCCTGTCAATATCCAAGGATCTAAGTAACTGAACAGTGATTGGCCTTTTACTGTCCCAGAAGATAAAAGATCTGTAAAAGATATTTGCTGTGTTTGAGTTCAGTTGTTCCGCTAACCGGTAGGACTCTTCAGCATTATCCATGGCGATAAAATTCACGGTGTCGTCAAACACGACCGCCTTACCCTCGTGAGGGCCTACAACAAAGAACTCAAGTTGTTTGTAAAGGGCAGGAATAGCCACTTTCCAACTGCTGAATGTATAATCTCCGACTCCGAAGACGGAGAATCTTGGTTTGCCTTTATATATTGAACTTACTCTACGGTCTAGCAGGTCGCCATATTTTATCAGATATTCTAATGTTTTAGGTGCAGTCTCCGCCAAATATCTTGTTTCTTGACCGATTTTTGTCTGGGGAACCAGCATGAATTTTTCGGGAGTTTTTCCATTAGCAAGACCGGAACCTTTTAGTAAGGGGTAAAGACACAAGTCTTCGAGTTCGCTTGTCTCACCAAATCCGTTTATGTATCTGTCTTTTCCTATTTTTTCCAATTCCATAACTTTTGAGCAATCATGTTTAATCCCTGTTCTCCATTTGTAATGTTGACCGTTTTCGATTAGGTGCTTTGTTTTTTCATAGCCGTGAATATCGGCAACGAGAAAACAATCCCGTAATCCTATTGTCTGAGCTGGATTGTCCGCTTGGATACTATTGTACACTTTGCATTCTTTATGTTTTTCATAAGAGGATGTTATGGTCAGCAGGCAGGCCTCGGCAGAAATCTGAAAATAAGATTTTGAATCAATTAGGTGCATGGTGGCGACTTCCATCTTCTTGTCGCGCTTCCATGAGTTCAGCAGAACTTTTCTTGCAACCGAAGTTTTACATAACATTGCTACGGTTCCCTGCTTTTCTTGGAGCCATTCAATCATCCGGTTTATCATCCACTCCGATATGTCAAAATTGCTTTTTCCTGTCAAAGCATCTAGTCCCTTCATTTTTTTATGGTTTTGTTTTGCAGGCAGGTTATCGCTTTTTAACTGACCAAGTTGTGAGTTCGTGACCCATGGAGGATTTCCTATTACTAGAATAGGTTCCGGCAGATTATCCAAGGCGGATTCCCAGTCTTTAGAGAAAAAATCGGCTGTTTCAACTCTGGCAAGAATGCCCCCGTCGTAATCTGAGAGCCAGTTCTTTAACACCTCAATGTAACTACCGTCAATATCACAGGCATATCCCATTTTTGCTTCATCAAACGCGTTCAGTGCTTCCATGAAAAAAGTGCCTACGCCGCAAGTTGGTTCACGATGCTTCTTGGTGCAAGATTGTTCTTTTTTAACAATCTGCAGACTTGCTGGGCCAGTTCTTGAGGCGTTTGAAAATCGCCGTATTCTGCTTTTTTTTCGTTTTTTGTCATTTCCTTGTTATTTCAGCAAGTTGCGTACCCCTTTGACATCCCCAGCTACGTCAATTATGCGACCGTACTGCAATCTCCACTGCAGGGCGTTTGAAATGGTCAGATAACCTTGTTCGGGTTTCTTTTTAAGAAGTTCCTCCGCGATTCTGTTGGCTTGAATATCATCAACGGGCAGGTTTCTCTCATACATAAATGCGATAAGATCGTCGTTGTTACCATTGTTTTCTAGTATATGGCGTAATCCACTGGTGGTTTGATAATCACCCGTAATCTCTTTCTCTACAAAAATAGTGTGTAGAAAGTTCAGGCGACCGGTTTTGTTATTATGATCGTCAGTCTTTTCATAAACGAAAACCAGAAGTGAGTATCCTAACCCATAAATTTTTTGTTTGCTGATTTGTAGGGACAAGATGATTGAGGCTGTTTTATGCTTGTGACCTTTATGTCAATTTCCAAGCTTGGAAAATCAATCCCTTTTGCGGAACTTCCAGATTTGAATTCGTAAGTTTCGGCAAGATATTCCCTAAACTTATGCTCAATGAAGGTACCAACTGCTTTACCGTCGGTTATTCCATAAATTTCAGGAAAAGTTGTCTTTGAGTAAATTGGGGAGAAGGCTTTTGCTCCTTGCAGAAGTCTTTTTCTTGTAAGTCTTTTTCTTGTAAGTTTCGGTTTTTTCACACAAGTATTATAATGTATGGACACATAAGTATCTAACGGAGGTATTAGATGAAAGTGAGGAGGCAGTTGCCCAAACTTAATATTTTTTATCCGATAATTTTTATCCTGCTGTTTTTTCTGGTGACAGGGGTTTTCGTAATAGTGGAAAGCGGGCATGTTGGGGTCGTGCGAACCCTTGGCGCCGTGCAGCCTAGGGCGCTTCCCGAGGGATTCCACATGAAAAAACCTTTCATGGATAAGGTTGAACAGATCGATATCCGTCTTACCGCGGCGAGTGCCAAGGCCGTTTCCGCCTCCAAGGACCTCCAGACGGTACAGACTCAAGTTACTCTCCAGTATTCCATTACGGGAGACCTAGCTCCCGTTATATTTCAGAAGATAGGAAAGAGAAACACCGTGTCGCTGACGCTTATAGAGCCTGCGATACAGGAATCGGTAAAGGCCATTACGGCCAAGTACACGGCCGAGCAGCTGGTTACCAAGAGGGCCGAAGTGAAGGTCGAGATACAAGAGGCCATAAATAATTTCATATCAATTACTCTTGCCGAGAAGGAGATTTCCACAAGCGCTCTTAAAATAGCCAACATCGCCATAACGGACTTTGATTTCTCGGATGAGTTCAACAGGGCGATTGAACTCAAGGTAAAGGCTGAGCAGGAGGCGCTTCAGGCCAAAAACGAAAAAATAAGGAGGGTGACTCAGGCTGAAGCCGCCGCGGAGGAGAAGAAACTCGCCGCAAGCGCCCATGCTTTCGAGATAGAAGTGGCGTCTAAGGCGAGAGCCGATGCGATTGAGAGGGAAGCGAAAGCACTTAAGAACAATCCGCAGATCATTCAACTGCGAGTCGCGGAGAAGTGGGACGGCACTCTCCCCAAGTTCACGGGCAGCGAAACGGTGCCCTTGATAAACGTGGATTCTCTTCTGAAAGAGGAATAACCCAGGGAGACGCATATGTACCCGGTACTTTTCGATCTAGGCGGAGGTCTGGTTATATATTCCTATTCGGTATTCCTCGCACTGGGATATCTGGTCGCTTACTGGGTGGTGTCCGCGGATGTGAGCCGCAGGAAAATGGATCCGTCCCTTCCCGCAACCCTCCTGCTTGCGTGCTTTATAGCCGGACTCGTGGGAGCCAAGATACTTTTTCTGTATCAGAACGCCACTTTAGCCGAGTTTCTCGCCAACCCCGTGCGTTACTTCATATCGGGATTTTCATCGGTGGGCGGGCTTGTGGGAATTTTCTTGGCCCTGTGGATCGTATCCAGGCTAAGAAAAACGCATTTTCAGGTTCTTCTCGATGTCGTGTGTCCGGCCCTGATTCTTGGTTACGGGGTAGGAAGGATAGGCTGCTTTCTTAACGGCTGCGATTACGGAACCGTGTGTTCCCTGCCTTGGGCGGTTTCTTTTTCCGCAAGAGTAGTTGACGTTCACCCCACGCAGCTTTACGACACGCTGTTTATGGCGCTGCTTTTCGTTTTTCTCTGGAAAATCAGAACCGAGAATCGTCCCACGGGCTTTGTCTCGGCGGTAGGATTCGTGATTCTCGGTACTCAGAGATTTTTTATTGAATTTATAAGGGAGACTACCCCTAGCTTCATAGAAGGTCTTTCCCAAGCCCAGCTAGCGGCTCTGCTGCTCGTGGTTGTCTTCGGGATAAGGCTTTTTCAGCTTTCCGGCGGTGTCCTCGGAAAGCAAGCGCAGGTATAGTTTGCTGCTATGCGGAGAATTCTGATAATAGGTCTGGGGCAGGTTGGAAATTTCCTCTCAAAGGAACTCTCCAAGAGTCAGGAAGTTGTGGTTATTGAAAATGACGCCGAGCTCATAGCCAAGGCCAAGGAAACCCAGGATGTCTTGGCAATTGAGGGAAGCGGGGACGATCCCGCCGTCCTGAGACAAGCGGAGATAGAAAAGGCCGACATAGTTCTTGCGGTTACCGGAGATGACAGAACGAATATACTCGCCTCGTTTATCGCCCATGCCTCGGGAGTCAAAAAAATCGTTGCCGCGGTAAAAAATGCGAAGTATGCAGAATACGAGGGAGTCATACAAAACTCGAACATCTCGGTAATAAGCTCAAGCAGCATAATCTCGGAAAAGATAAGTGCGCTCATAAGTGCTCCTTTTGCGGGGAGGGTGGAGTTTTTTGCAAGCGGACAGATAGAGCTTCTCAAACTTCGGGTGGATGAAGGGGTGCCCATAATAAACGAGAAGCTGAGAAATTTCGTCAGCAGTCCCAGGAACTGGACATTCGTCGGACTGCAAAGGGAGCACAGGATAACTATTCCGCGGGGAGATACGGAGCTTCGCCCGGGCGACTTCGTATTCGCTCTCGGAGTCCCTTCTGCTCTTGAGAAGCTTAAAAAGCTGTTTAACCTCAAAATCCAGAAGGTCCATTCCGTTATCATAGTCGGCGGGGGCAGGGTGGGGTGCAAAGTCGCTTCCACGCTCCACGCTAATGGGCTTTCCGTAAGACTCATTGAAAACGATAGTGAAAAGGCTAGGGCAGCAGCCGAGGAACTTGTCGGGGCAATGGTGTTTGAAGGTGACGGAACCAACCTCGAGATACTGAAGGAAGCCGGGGTTGAAAAGAGCGATTACCTGCTTGCACTTACCGGCGACGATGAAAACAATGTGCTAAGCGCCCTTCTCGCGAAAAATCTCGGCATTGACCGCTGCACGGTGCTTTACTCTAATCCCGATTACGTGGAAGTGCTCGAAGCTATAGGTATCGACAGGGCAATAAGCGTAAACATGGCCGTGGCAAACGGCATTCTGAACTCTCTTCATCTCGGCGGAGAGGCTAACGTATCGCTTCTTTACGAGGGAGCGGGAGAAATTCTCGAGTTTGACGTAACCGAACATACTAAGATCCTCGGGATACCACTTTCTGAGTGCAAAATGCCCCACGATTCCGTTATAGGCGTCTGCATAAGAGACGGGAAGCCGATATTCCCCGGCGGGGATTTCGTTGCGCAGGTCGGGGACCGTCTAGTGGTGTTCTCCCTGCCGACTGCCGTGCAAAAGGTTGAAGAAATACTAGTTTCGTGAACGTTAGATTCTGTTTTCAGATCACGGGAAAGTTCGTGATGTATCTCGGGCTGCTGATGCTCGTGCCGGCTGTCTGCACGCTGTTTTACCCGGAGGACGATCTCTTTGCCTTCCTGATCTCAGCGCTCATAACATCAATTGCGGGTCTTTCTCTTATGGTCATTTGCCGCATTCCCGAAACTCCGACCGAGATACGAAGAAGAGAAGGTTTTCTGGTTGCGGTGCTTTGCTGGGTGCTTGCAAGCGTTTTCGGCGCCATCCCTTATTATGTTTACGGGGTGTTCGCCAGCCCGGTCGATGCGCTTTTCGAATCGACCGCGGGTTTTACCACCACCGGAGCCACCGCGCTTGCGTCCATTGAGTGGCTTCCCAAGGGAATTCTTTTCTGGAGGAACTTTACTCAGTGGCTCGGCGGCATGGGAATAATAGTTCTGGGAATTGCGATTTTCCCCAAGCTTTTTGTCGGCGGGGCGCAGCTAATGGGGCTTGAGACCACTGGACCGACGGCGGAGAAGTTCGCTCCTAAAATAGCCGAGACGGCCAAGAAGCTCTGGATTGTATATATTGCCCTTACTGCCGTGTTGACGGTACTTCTCATTTTCGGTGGAATGAGCTTTTTTGACGCCCTGACACATTCTTTCAGCACCCTCTCGACAGGGGGTTTCTCCTGCAGGGATGCAAGCATAGGGGCTTATGACAGCGTCTACATACAGGGGCTGATTACATTTTTCATGTTCCTCGGGGGAACTAGCTTTGTGCTTCATTTCTACTTTTTTACCGGGAAGCCCGGGAGGCTTTTAAGAAACTCTGAGTTTCGGTTCTATCTCTTTTTCGTCATTGCTGCGACGATGTTCATTGCTTTAGAGCTCATCCAGACCGGTGTTTACGGAACCTTCTCCGAGTCCCTGCGTTACGCTTCTTTTCAGGTGGTTTCGATTATCACCACGACCGGATTTACCACCACGGATTTTGACGCGTGGCCGGCTTTCGTGAAATGGGTGATTTTCATGCTGATGTTTTTCGGCGCGTGCGCGGGATCGACTTCCGGGTCGGTAAAGGGGCTGAGGATCATGGTGCTTTTCAAAAAAGCTCACAGAGAGATACGAAGACTCGTTTATCCGAACGTGGTTTCTCCCATAACCATAGAGGGAAAGACAATAAACGAGAAAGCTGTCTCGAGCATAACGAGCTTTTTCATCCTTTACATTTTCCTTTTCGGCTTCATTGCTCTTGTGGTTCTCATGCTTGAGGATATATCTCTGGAATCCGCCGTCTCGGCCGCGGCTGCTTCCATAACCAACGTCGGACCTGCTTTCGACGAGGTCGGTCCGACAAGCCACTATTCCCATCTGAGTTCGCCAACGAAAATCATGCTTTCATTGGCCATGATCATAGGGAGGCTTGAACTCTACACGGTTCTGGTGCTTTTCATGCCGTCTTTCTGGAAGAGATAGGAGAGATTTCTGGCTGGCTTGGCAATTGAGGATAATGTCTTTGCTAACTAGGAAAAATTTTCTTTCTTGTTCAACTCTTAGTGTATTTAAACGCACATAAGTTCCTTTTGAAAATTGGCAAAACTGAATGTAACGTAGCAAAAGTATGGGAGTTATATCTAAAGGTCACAATTCTTAAAAAGGGAATTATGTATTAAACTTGACAAACCTAGAAAACAGGAGGTCGGGCTGGCGGAACAGTCATCTATAAAGAAAGAAGGGCATCTTAATAGCTAGACCGGTAACCCGACCCCCCTTACGGGAGGAACGGAAGATGAAACCGCCCCTCTTAACCGGCTTTTTCTGTTTCCTCTTTTTCTATTGCCTCAGCGCCCCCTTTTTTAGGTAATTACCCCTATAACCAGCCGCTTGCTCCATCGTATTATTAAGAAATTATTCTTTTAAGTTGACGGATTGCCGATGTCAACTGAACATCGCAGGCTGTGAAAGTCTTAGGACCTAACGGTAAATCTAACTTCTTGGTTAACTGTTTTCAAGTAGATGTGTTAATAATAAGTCATATGTCCGGATTTGTAGCAAATCAGTTGTCCGCTTTTGCGGCGGGGAAGCTGTCTAGATTTATTTCCTCTGTAGCAGGTGGGGATGATGATACATCAGGACGCCAGCACGCACGGGTGGGCTGAAGAGGAGAAGTGGGATCTGGTGGTCACCATGGACGATGCGACCAGCGAGATATACAGGGCCTTTTTCGTGTGTCAGGAGGGTGCTTGGAGCGGTTTTCGGGGTGTGCGCGAGGTTTTTGGATAAAAAGGGGGGAATTATATGGTAGTATTTCATTCTTTCCTTCCCCGCTTCCAGCGGGTGTTTATTTTTTTTACGATTTTGGTTTTCGGAAAACATGGAAATTATCATTGATCCCAAACAGCCTCTGGATTTCCAGACCTCAGCGGGCATTGGAAATTTTGACGGGATTCATCTCGGACACAAAAAAATAATAGACGCCGTGAAACAGCGCTCGCGGGAAAATTCCATGCGTTCCTGCGTAATCACCTTCGATCCCCATCCGCAGAAAGTTCTCGGCAGAAAGGAGGTTTCCCTTATCTTCCCTTTAAGCCGGAGATTCGAGATGCTTGAGTCCACGGGAATTGATGCGGTTGTCTGTCTTAACTTCACCCATGAACTTTCAGAGGTAAGCGCGGAGAATTTCGTAAAAGACATTCTTCTTGACCGCCTGAGGATAAAGAACATAGTTGTGGGTCCCGGATTCTCTTTCGGACACAAAAGACAAGGAAACGTCGATCTTCTGCGGTCAATGGGAGAAACGCATGGATTCAACACTGTGGTTGCCGAAGCGGCGCGGGTAAATGATTGGGTGGTGAGTAGTAGCGCTATAAGAAGCCTTGTAAGAGACGGGGAAATCAGCGAGGCAAACCGGTTTTTCGGTTACGATTACTACATAGAGGGTGTCGTTGTGGAAGGAGAAAGAAGAGGCAGGAAACTGGGTTTTCCCACAGTTAACCTTGATACCGAATGGGAGATTCTTCCCAAACCGGGAGTCTACGCTACCTACGTCAAACTTTCCGACGGCTCCCACGAAAGTATTACCAATATAGGGGTCCGCCCGACATTCGAAGAGAGCAAGCTTACGGTTGAGACCCATATCTTTGATTTCAATGAGGATCTTTACGGAAAGAAATTCAGAGTTAATTTTGTCGAGAGGCTAAGAGACGAGAAGCGTTTTGAAAATGTGGATAAGCTTGTAGAGCAGATAAATCACGATATCGCGGCGGTTCACCGAATTCTCCGCGGCCACCCAAAGGACGAGCGGATTTGGAAATAAGAGCCACGACACGGATATACGGCATTTTCGGCCATCCGGTATCCCAGAGCCTGTCTCCCGCCATGCATAACGCGGCGTTCAGGCATCTGGGACTTGACTGCGTCTATCTGGCCTTCGATGTGGATCCCCGAAACGTAGCTCAGGCCGTAAAATCAATAAGAGCCCTTGGTCTTTGCGGAATTAACGTCACTATCCCGCACAAGCAGTCCGTCATGGAGGGCCTGGATGAGATCGCTCCCGAAGCATCCATGGTCGGAGCTGTAAACACCATAGTTAACGAAAACGGAAGGCTCAAGGGCTATAATACGGACATCTCCGGGGTGTTGAGGGCGCTTGAATCCGAGCTTGAATTCTCCCCGAGGGGCAAGAATGTTTTTATCGTGGGAGCGGGCGGAGCTTCAAGGGCCGTCATAGTGGCGATGTGTACAGGCCGCGCCCGAGGCGTCGTGGTTGTGAACAGAACCTATTTGAAAGCTCAGGAACTCTTGGAGGAATTTTCTCCCCACTTTAGCGACATCGGATTCTCCGCAGCACCGCTTGACGACTCGGGTCGGGTTTCGGAACTGATGGAGCAGGCGGATATAGTGATTAACTGCTCGTCTGCCGGAATGGGCGATATCGAACCGCTTTCCCTTCCGCTTGATCTGCTTAGCCAAAACTGCGTGGTCTACGACCTTGTCTATAAGCCTCCCGTTACTGGGCTTGTAAGGGACTCAAGAGCCCTCGGGTTAAGGGCGGAATCCGGACTCGGCATGCTACTTTACCAGGGGGTTGACGCTTTTGAGATCTGGACTGGCGAAGACGCCCCGGTGGAAGTGATGAGAGATGCCCTTTCAGTTTCCGGGTGACGGTTCCGGTTTTTTGGTATAATGAATCCAGAGCTTTTTAATCGGTCACGGGAGAATTTTAATGAAAGTAACCAGCCCAGCCGGGGATTTTGAGATAACGGTGAAGGAATCGTCCGTTGAGGGTGACTTCATAGTCATAAGCGGGCAGATGGGGGTGTGGGATTCGCAAATCTACATGAAGCCCTCCGATCTTCTGAGTTTTGCGGGGGTGCTGCTTAACCTTCAGGTTGTTTTATTGCTTGCGAAACAACCGTTCAGATGGATTTTCGGCGGAAAGCGAGATTAGCATAAGGTTTCTTTAGGAGAAGAAGTTTCCTGGCGATAGTGCTTACAAGGAAACCCGTGGATTCTTCAGGTGCATTGCTGATTGAACTCTTCTTCCTCTTGTTTTCTTTACTCGTAATTAAGGAACAGAGATGCTTCCCACTTTTACCGGGATGCCCTCTGCATCGTACCTGCTGATCTCGTAAATTCCTTCCGTAGGATCGCCAGCATCATCAAGTTCGATGGTGCCGGATACTCCGTCATAGTCTATATCCTTACCTTCAACAACCAGGTCGAGACACTCTGAGAAGCTCTGGCACTTCTCACCGCCCCTCGTCACATCGCTTGTCTCATTTACGTATTCTGATGGCTCCACAGTCCGTGTACTCAAAGCGGCAAGAACCATGATAACGGTGGCATCATAAGCATGTCGCGGGCAGGAAGGACATCCTATCTCCGGGGCAAATTCCATTATACGGCGGGCAAAATCCGCATTTTCCGGAAAAAAAGTAGTAATACCTTTTACTCCCTCCACCTGAACTTCATCGCCGGGTATTCCCAGAAGATTTCTTACGTTTGTATCAAGGTTAGCCGGCGCGGCACCGGCAAGATATATTCTTGTCTGAGATGGTTCCGTGTCTGCGGAAATCAACGCCGCTATAACGTCCGTGCGCTCCGCTCCTAAGGGAACAATTACTATGGCGTCGGGGTTTGAGGAACTGGCTTGCCGGGCAACTTCTGCGTACTCAGAAGCGGTAGCCTCCGGGGAATAGGAAATCTGCGTGATCTTGGAACTGTCTCCTACCGTTTCTATTAAAGCATCTTTAAGAGCGTTGCCGTAGGCATCGTCTATATGGATTACGGCGATGTTATCGCCCCCTCCGTCTTCGTCTATAACTTTGGCGATAACTACGGCCCTAAACGCATCGGAGGGCTTTGATCTGAAGAAAAACCCGTTACCTGAGGTCGGTTCTGTAGTCAGAACGGGAGAAGAGCTCACCGGAGAGATCATTACCATTTCATATTTGTTTATCTCGTCAAGGAGTCCGAAGGAAACGGCCGAACACCCGGCTCCGATAATGCCATGTACGCCTTCATCCATAAGCTGACTGAAGGATTTTTCCGCAGTGTCCAGACTGCATGCGCTGTCTCTCTCCGCAAGAATTACGTTCACTCCCGCTTCCTGTATCTCCTTAACCGCCAGCCTGACCCCCGGTTCGTAGTTGTGTCCTATCTCAGGCTCTCCTGTTTTAGAAAGCAGCATTCCCATTTTAAAAACAGGGAAGGTGTTGAGGTTGAAGTCTTCGTCATTCGTGTCGCAACTTGTCAAAGCAGTGGCGACCATGCTTACGACAACCAATGTCATGAGCAACCCGAAAGTTCTTTGTAGCTTGTTTTTTTCCATCTTAGAAGGTCTCCAGAATTATATCGTTTGAAGCGTTATGAGAGGGAACGCGCGGGGCTGCCTAACTGCCCGAAAACGGGTCAGGAATATCAGGATGCCAGCGCGCGAAATGGTTTTTGTGTGCCTCCGTATAGGCTCCGGGCGGGTAGTACTTGTCGTAGAAATCCAGATCCAGATGATGGGCCTGCACCATGAACCGAAGGAACATTGGGTCTGAGAAAGCCGGGAACCTCCCGTACGTGTCGTAAACGTAGTTGCAGATGTCCTTTACGACCTGAATTTCGTCCTTGCTGGGCCTTTCAACCTCTGCGAGCACTCCCGTCGGATCCTTGTAGGGAAGCTTGTGAGATTCCCAGTTCGTCCACTTCATGTCGTTAAACGCCTCCACGGCTTCCCCCATGTCCTTGTAGTACGGCGGGCAGAACGCTTGGAACAGGTCGTCACGACCTACTGCCACCGGGTTGGGATTTCCCGTGTCGCCCTGTATTTTCGGAGTGGCGAACCGAAAGCCCAGTCCCCTGTTGAAAGGGGTTCCGCCGAGCATGAACATGCTGGCGAATCCGCTGAAAAGCCACCCTCCAAGACCTAGGGTCTGAAGCGTCAGGACCATGTTCTGTCCCATGAATGCCTGCTCCGCGATGTAACCGTTTGCGAAGCGAAGCTCTGCCTCGACAAGCGGCATCCTTTTGGACTTGTCCAGAAACCCTTGCTCAAGCCAGTGCGCGGTTCCGGGTGGTCTCAGCCTGTGAAGCTCGTCGACGAAATTGAACCTGTGATCTGGTCTCATGTAGAAAAAGTAGAGATTGATTATGCACGCCGAAAGATCGGTTACAGGCATGAATACCGTAGTTCCGGGCTTGTTCACGTTCCAAAGATTATGGGCGGCGATTCCCGGAGGTTTTGACGGCAGGTCCGCCCTTCCGTCTGAAAGCTTGATCTTGGATTCGCGGAACAGCTCAAGTATCCGGTCCACTCTCTGGTGGCGGGTCATTTTTTCAAGACCTTCGAAATCCTCGGCGCGTCGGTCGTGCATCTTTATCATATAGAGCCCCTCGTCGTTCGTGTAGAAAAGCTCGGTTCTGTGCACGTCCCCGAGGGCCGGAATCGTCTTGCTTGTGAACTGCATCTCGAGGTCAAGACCCACGTGCGGGGGGAAATCGGAGAGGTTTATGTTCTTTATGCCGAGGCCCGTCCACACCAGTATGGCTTCCTCAAGTTCAGACAGCGGTACGGGGTCGTGCTTGGACTTGTATTGCAGGGGTCCTTTTTCGATCTCCATTCCAAGACCGAAGCGCCTAGATCTTCTCTGGAAAACGGCGTCGTAAAAACCGTGATCTATGGCGTGATCAAGACCTTCTGGGTATTCGCTCATGAATTTCTCCTTAATTTAGTTTCTCCGCTCCCGCGGACAGTTTCATTCTTCCTCTTCGGAATCAGACTCGGCAACAAGTTTCATGTATTCGTTTTCTGTGATTATCTCCAGCGAACTTTCGACCCTGTCGAGAAATACCACTCCGTTTATGTGGTCGTATTCGTGCTGGAACACTCTCGCCGCAAAGTCCGAAAAGCTCTCTTCGACGAGATTGTTGTTCCTGTCCCTGTATGTCGCTTGGATGTACTTGTGTCTCGGCACAAGCGCCCGGAGTCCCGGAATGCTGAGGCATCCTTCCCAGCCTTTTTCCAACTCGTCGGACACCGAAACTATTTCCGGGTTAATTATCACCCTGGTCTCTGTTTCGGGGACATCGGGGTAGCGTGGGCTCGCAGTTCCGGCGATTATGAAAATTCGCAGGGACTCGGATACTTGGGGAGCGGCGATTCCGACGCCGCTTGCTTCGGCGGCTGTGATAATCAGGTCGTCAATCAGTTCCTGAATATCCGTGTCGCTTATGTTTTCGACGCTTTCGGCTTTCTGCCTGAGCACGGGGTTTCCAAGTTCAGTGATTTCACGTTGCTGCGCCATGATCGTAACTGATTGAAAACAGCCCGCTGAAGCGGATTGCGGGCATCTGTTTAAGGTCTTATTATTATAAAACAAAAAGCCGGGAGGTTAAAGGAGGTATCGTGGCCGGGATCGAGCTTATACAGAGGGCAGGCAGTTTCGCGGAGAGAACCGCGGTTGAGGACTGGACGGGAAATTTCACTTACACAGATTTGCTGCGCGTCTCCCGTTTCGGGGCGCTTAACCTTCTCGGCGGCCAAAGAGATCTTGAGGAGAAGAGGGTGGCCTTTATCGTTCCCCCTGGATTCGGGTATGTCGCCCTCAAGCTCGGCGTGTGGATGGCGGGAGGTGTCTCCGTTCCCTTGGGGATGGCACATTCGCCAAGAGAGATAGAATACGTCATAGGGGACTCCGGAGCCGATACGGTGATCTTTCACCCGGATCTTGGGTACAAGCTCGAGGGGATTTCTTTTGGCGCCGGAGTGGGGTTACGAGAACTCGAGGATGTCCTGCGGCCGGCAGACGGAGAACCCCCGCTCATCCGCGAGGAAAGAAGGGCGATGATCATATACACGAGTGGCACAACCTCTAGGCCGAAAGGGGTCGTCTCAACGCATCTTAACATAAAGGCCCAGATAAACAGCATGGCGGGGGCGTGGGAGTGGAGCCCTGAGGATTCCATACTCAACGTCCTACCCCTCCATCACCTCCACGGCATACTGAATGTTGTTCTCTGCTCCCTGTGGTCGGGTGCCAGGTGCGTAATGATGGACGGATTTTCCCCGCGGGATGTATGGGAGGGGTTCGAGAAAAAAGACCTGACCCTTTTTATGGGAGTTCCGACGATCTATTCCAAGCTGATAGATTTCTGGGAGAATTCAACTGCCCAGAAGAAAAAACAGATGAGCGACTGCACGCGGAAATTGCGCCTCATGGTCTGCGGTTCCGCAGCTCTTCCCGTGTCCGTTCTTGAGAAATGGAAGGAAATAAGCGGTCATGTGCTCCTTGAGAGGTACGGGATGACCGAAATAGGTATGGCTCTTTCGAATCCCTACAGGGGCGAGAGGCTTCCGGGGCGCGTGGGGTTTGCGATGCCGGGAGTCGAGGTGGGTATTTTCGACGCGCGGGACGGCCAGCTGCGGGAAGGAGGTCAAGGGGAAATCAGGGTGAGGGGAGAAAACGTGTTTCTTGAGTACTGGGGAAAGCCGCGGGAGACCGAAAATGCCTTTTGTGATGGATGGTTCAAAACGGGAGATATTGCGTTTTTGGAGCAAGGAGGTTCCTACCGGATACTCGGGCGGGAGTCGGTGGACATAATAAAGTCAGGCGGATACAAGATATCTGCTCTCGAGATAGAAGAAGTGCTCCGGGAGCATCCGCTTGTTGAGGAATGCGCCGTGGTCGGGATTTCCGACCCTAGCTGGGGAGAGAGGGTGGGGGCCGCGCTTGTTTTAAGGGAGGGCTTCTCGATAGAGCTTGAAGAGCTTCGCGACTGGGCTTCCTGCGGGCTTGCCCGGTACAAGCTTCCGACCCGTCTTCTGCTTCTTTCCTCACTTCCGAGAAACTCCATGGGCAAGGTTACCAAAAACGCAATTAAGCAGTCTTTTGAAAATAGTTTATAATTTCTTTTTGTAATCTAGGGTCGGTCTTCTTAGGTTTTTAAGGATCAAGATGTGGAGAGAAAGATGAACCAGGCTGGGAGCGCCCCCACGCACTCAAACGGCCGTATCCGTTACGGTCCTGACATGAAAGTTCTCATAGTCGGCGGCGGCATTGCCGGACTCACGCTTTGCGGGCTTCTCCAGCAGCGGGGGTTTCAGCCCACCTTGGTTGAGAGAGCCCCCGAGTTCGGAGACGTGGGGTACGTGATAGTGGTCTGGCCTTCCGGTAGCAGGATACTCAAGGGGCTTGGTCTCTACGAGCGGCTGCAGGAGCAGGGCTGCGCTTTTACCAGTTACAACATTTCCAACTACAGGGGCAAGGTCATAAACAGCTACACGATAGACTCCGTGGTGGAAAAATACGGCCCCATAATAAGCATTTACCGCCCCGATCTCATAGACATACTGAGGGCGGCGGTAAGCGAAGATTCAATCAGGATGAACACCATGGTTGTCTCCCTTGAGGATACGGAGGACGGGGTCGAGACGGTGTTCAGCGACGGAAGTGCAGGGACCTACGATCTCGTTATAGGATGTGACGGGATAAGGTCCAAAGTCCGCAGGGACGTTTTCGGCGAAGTGCCGCTTCGCTACAGCGGCATGTCCGGGTGGGGATTCTGGGTCAACCCCGACCTCTGCTCACACGAAGGGATCATTGAGTACTGGGGAAGGGGAAAGTTCCTTGGAATGTGGCCGACGCGCGGACGCCTTGCTGTTTTCACCAGCGTGAGAAGAAAGTCCGGCGTACGCGACAGCGTTGATACGAGAATAGAAAGCATCCGGCAGAGTTTCGCCGAGTTCGGAGGGGTGGTGCCGGAAATTCTGCGCGGTCTCGATGACCCACGCGAAGTTTACTATGATGAATACAATGACCTCAGGATGGATGGCTGGTCGCGCGGAAGGGTGGTGCTTGTCGGAGACGCGGTTCACGCCATACTGCCAAACGCCGGCGCCGGAGTGTCGATGGCGATGGAATCGGCCGCCGTTTTGGCCGAGGAGCTTTGCAGAACCGATTCCGTAAACTTTTCCCATGCCTTCCGGCAGTATGAGTCAAGAAGAAAAGCCAGGGTGAACAAGGTTCAAAACCAGTCGAGAATCATGGGGAAATTCATATACACAGAAAGCGGCATCCTCTCGTCGATCCGCGATTATGTCGTCAGGGCGTATTCGAGCAGGCAGCTTTTCAGATACTGGGACAACATGCTGAAAGATCCCCTCTGAGGTCATGTCCCGCAGTTTAAAAAATTTTCGATTCCGGAGAGTAAATTAAATGAAATCACTTAAACATCTGCTTTTTTTTCTCGTTTCAGCGGCGGTTTTCTCGCTTCCTTTCTCTGAAGCTCTCTCCCATGGCTCATCCGAGTCCATATCTCCTACTGTAAAGCGTCTTACCCCTTCGGTCGTGAACATAAGCACTACCAACGTCATAAAAGCATCGCCGTTTGGCTCACCTTACCAGGACGAGTACTTCAAGAAGTTTTTCGAAAAGTTTTTCTCCGAAGAAATGCCTGAGAGGGAGTTTCGGAACAAGGGACTGGGCTCCGGCTTCATAATGAGTTCGGACGGCTACATAATCACTAATAACCATGTCGTGAGGAAGGCGGAGGAGATAGAGGTCATACTCGAAGGCGGCAAAAAATATACTGCGAAAATAGTCGGTACCGACCCCGTGACCGATCTGGCTCTCCTGAAAATCGATCCCGAAGTACCTCTTCCCGCAGTGGAGATGGGCGATTCCTCGACCCTTGCAATAGGGGACTGGGTGTTCGCGATCGGAAATCCTTTCGGTCTGGGTCACACGGTTACCGCCGGAATAGTGAGCGCGAAGGGCAGGGCCCTTGGGATCGGGCGCTACGACAACTTCATTCAGACCGACGCGGCCATTAACCCTGGAAACAGCGGGGGACCGCTTTTTGACTATGAAGGCAGGGTTGTGGGAGTGAACACTGCGGTTATGGCCCGTGGCCAGGGCCTGGGTTTCGCCATACCGGTAAACATGGCGAAGATCGTCATTGAGCATCTCAAGGTTCACGGAAGGGTTATCAGAGGGTGGCTCGGAATAATGATTCAGGATATAACCCCGGAAATTTCAGAGGCACTCGGGATTAAGCGCGACAAGGGAGGTCTAGTATCCGAGGTCAAGGAAGGGAGTCCGGCGGACAAGGCGGGTCTCAGGAGGGGCGACGTGATAGTTTCCGTTGAGGGAGAGGAAATTCGGGACGCCGCGACGCTTGCAAGAAAGCTGGCGCTCACCCAGCCCGGGATCGATACGAAGTTCGTGGTGCTTAGCGACGGGAAGGAGAAAACCCTTACAATAAAACTTATCGAACATCCCGAGAACGAAAAAATCAAGGAATCCACAGACAAGCTTGAAACCGAGGAGAAGCTTGGCATCGAGGTGAGCGAGATAACGCAGCAGCTCAGAAACCGGTTCAAGATTAATGCGTCGAGCGGAGTGATCATCGTGAATGTCGCCCCCGGGAGCCTTGCTTTTGAATCGGGGCTTCGCGTGGGCGACGTGATACTTGAGGTAAACGGAGATTCCGTCGACGGGCTTGGGGAATACCAAAAAGCACTTGATGAGCATGGGTCGGGAAGAATCTTGCTTTTCCTGATCGAGCGTGGGGGCAGGACTATATATCTGGGAGTAAAGACGGGCCGCGGCTGATGATAGAGGAAAGACTTTCGGAACTCGGAATAGAACTTGCAAAAGAAGTTCCCGCCTTGGGAAGTTACGTTCCCGCGGCCGTGTCGGGCAATCTGGTTTTCATATCGGGCCAGCTTCCCGTTAAAGATGGAGAGCTTGTCTTCACGGGCAAGGTGGGATCCGATCTTACGGTTGAGCAGGGCTACGAGGCCGCGAGGCTTGCGGCGATAAACGGCCTCTCCGTGATCAGTCATACTCTGGAAGGCCTGCGGCGGCTAAGCAGAATCATAAAAGTAACGGGTTACGTGGCAAGCGCTCCCGGTTTTACGGAACAGCACAAGGTGGTTAACGGCGCCTCTGAGCTTTTCACTGATGTACTCTCGGAGCGCGGTCGCCACGCGAGGGTAGCCGTGGGGGTTCCAAATCTTCCCATGGACTCCCCGGTTGAAATTGAAATTGTAGCCGAGTTCTCTCCCGCTGCCCTGAGAAGTTCGGATATTTCCCCCTGATGTTTCCCGTATACCTTTATTCGGACAGTCCCTCGCAGTCGCTTGTCATGGAAGACGTAGTGGGTTTTCTCTCTGGTCTGGGTTTTTCGGTTGAGTTTCGCGGAGATTTTCTCAGTTTTCTCTCGCTTGAGGCTGAAGAGACGGTGGAACTTGACTCTCTTGTACAGAAGGCCAGAGTCTTTGACATTGAAAAGCCCGTTGATTTCTCAGGTAGTCCGCGGCCGTCCGATGTGTTCGAAAAAGAACTATACGACGGTTTCTGGGTGCAGAGAATATTCTCAAAATTTTTCCTGAAAAAGCATCCCGGAGAACTTGAGAAAACCGGCTTTCACGCGGTTGTTACGGGGAGACTGCTTGGAACTTACGGATCCCGAAGATACCACGCGAGAGTTATCATCTCGGGGGTTCCATCCTTTATTTCAACCTCTGGAGTTGTGGAAGGCCCGGCTAGATCTAGGGAATACTATTTCCTCAAGGCGGAGTTTGTCCGGTCGGGAAAAGACCTTGCGGAGCTTGACGAGATTTTCCGGGGGAAGTTTGTCGATTACGAAGACGATAAGATAACGAAGATAGCAAGCGCGTACGTGCTTCAACCCCTTCTACATAATTTTTCGGGGAAGGAGTTCTGCCAAAACGGCGGGTGCGCCCTTTTCAATTCCCACTGGCAGAGGGAAGTTCTCGATATCCAGTACTCAGGTGTTTTGTGCGCCGAGTGCGAGAATGAAATAAAGAGGATAGCAGGAAGGTAAAAGCGGCTCCTTGCACTGCGAAGAAGGATGATAGAAAACCTGTGTGGTTCCTAGTCCATCTCGTCAAGTATGTTTACTGCGACCTGGGCTACTTTCTTTCCGGAAAGCAGCATTCCCCCGAAAGTAGGGCCCATTCTCGGAAGCCCGAAGGTGGTGTTAACGGACATTCCGCATGCCAGCAGTCCTGGGTGTATTTCTCCGGTGTATTCGACAAGGGCTTCTTCCGACTTCTCAACCCACATAGATCCGTGACCCGGAAGTTTTCTGTAAAGACCCTGCTGAGATAACCTAGAAACGCAGTAGGCGTCATGTCCCGTGGCGTCTATTACCAGCTTTGATTCTATCGCAATTGGGTCAAGGCAGGTTATTTCCTTGGGCATGTTCGCTATGGGCGTCCAGTTGATTACTATTCCTGCGACCCTTCCGTTCTCCCTGTAAACCAGATCGTCGAACAGCGTCATGTTTCTTACTTTCGCTCCCGCTTCGCACGCCGTTGCTATAAGCTTCGAGCAGGCGTAAGGGCCGTCGGCTACGAAAAGCCCTTCGGAGACCTCTTCGTACGGTACTTCGATCTCGTCCAGCACCGTCTGTCCCGGTGCGCGTACCGTAACCTTGTTCATGAGGTATCCGCCGATCCAGAATCCTCCTCCAAGGTAGTTCATTCTTTCAACGAGCAGCACCTTGTACTTTTTCTTCGCTATGTCCTTTGCCGCTACAAGCCCGCTTGGTCCCGCGCCGACGATTATAACGTCACTTGTAATGTATTCGCTGAATTCCTCCGAGAATCCCTCGACTATGGCCCGTGTTACTTCCTTCTCTCCTACCGGTGCGAACTGTGGGGTCTTTAAACTGTCTGACATGTGGTTTCCCTCCGAAAAAACGTCAATAAGTCTTTCTGCTTTTTCCTATTCTACTGCTCTTCTTCCTTCACGACGTTTAGGGTTATCTGCTGGGTCACGTCCGTATGAAGCTTAAGAGCGACCGTGTATGTTCCAAGGGCTTTTATAGTGCCGTCAAGCGCTATATCCCTCCTTGAGATCTCAAATCCTTTCTCCGCCAGCGCGTCGGAAATGTTCTGCGAAGTAACTGATCCGAACAGCCGGTTTTCTTCCCCGGATTTGGCGGATATGGAAATCTCAAGACCCTTGAGTTTCTCCGCTAGCGCCTTTGCGTTCTCGATAATCTCGGTTTTGCGCAGTCTTATCGCCTCTATCCTGCTTTCCCAGGCCTTAAGGTTCGCCTCGGTTGCCTTTATTGCGAGCTTGCGGGGAAAAAGATAGTTCCTGGCCATTCCGTTTTTCACGTCTTTTACGTCTCCGACGCTTCCTATGTTCTCCACATCGGAAATCAGAATTACTTTCATTGTTTACCTCCGCGTATGGGTTAAGCGGTATCCGGGAATCACTTGTGAGTTACCGTGTACGGCAAAAGCGCCATGAAACGGGCTCTCTTTATCGCGATCGCCACCTTCCTCTGCTCCTGCCTGGAAAGCCCGGTGTTTCTCCTGGGCAGTATCTTCTTTCTCTCCGTTATGAACTGAGAGAGGAGTTCTATGTCCTTGTAGTCTATCTGCTTGCCTTCTTTGGCAAGGTCTCTGGGTTTCTTTCTGCGCGAGTAAAATTTTCTGCCTCCCCCGCCCATTGCTCTTCTGCTCATGATTCGCTGCCTCCCTTAGTCTGTTCTGCGTCTTCCTGAGGCTGTTCCTGGCTTTCTTCGGCCTGCTCTTGAGTTTCCTGAGAAGGCTCTGCACTTTCCTCGGCCTGCTCCTCAGCCGTTAAAGGAGGAGTCTGAAAAGCGCTTTGATCTTCCTGCCCGGATGCCTGCGGAGGAGCACTCATCACGGCCCCCGCCGGTTTTTGCTCCTCGATGTATTTTACGGTCATGAACCGCAGAACGTTGTTCTTGGAAAGGTTGAAATATCTTTCTATGTCCGTTACGGCCCCGGGTTCAGACGCGTAAACGGTTATGTAGTAGGTGCCCCTGGTATAGTTGTCTATCCTGTATGCAAGATCCCTCTCGGCCCATTTCTCGGATTTTATTATTTCTCCGCCGTTTGCGGCCACGCTCTGCTCGACCCTGTCCTGGATCGTAAGGAGATCTTCGGGGGATATGTCTGGTCTTACTAGGTAAAGCGTTTCGTACTTCGTCGGCTCAATAGCCATGATTACTGCCTCCTGTTTTGGTCTTAGGCCCCTGAGCGTCATCGCTTAGAAGTCAGGAGCAACAGAAAAAACTATTATACTGATTTCAAAAATTGTGTAAATAACGGGCGGGGCTGTGGCCCCGCCCGCAGTTCAGACATCCGTTTTACAGTATTAGAAGGGGAGCCACGACGAGTGATACTATGGACATGAGCTTGATCAAAATGTTCATCGCCGGTCCGGATGTATCCTTAAACGGGTCTCCTATCGTGTCTCCTACAACGGCGGCTTTGTGCGCCTCCGATCCTTTTCCTCCAAGGTTTCCTTCCTCTATGAATTTCTTCGCGTTATCCCAGGCTCCGCCCGAGTTCGCCATCATAAGCGCGAGCATGACTCCCGCCACAACGGCACCTGCGAGAAAACCTCCGAGGGCTTCCTCTCCGAGGGCAAAACCTATGATAAGTGGTACTACCACTGCGGTAATGCCCGGCAGTATCATCTCTTTCAGGGAAGCGTCTGTGCTTATCTGCACGCACCTTGCGTAATCCGGCGTGGCTTTTCCTTCAAGAAGTCCGGTTATTTCCCGAAACTGCCTTCTTACTTCCTCCACCATTTGCTGCGCCGACCTTCCCACGGAACCCATGGTCAGGGCGCCTATGAGAAACGGGATCGTTCCTCCCACAAGCATTCCCGCCACTACCTTGGGCTGGGTGATGTCGATCGAAGTGAGTCCGACGGCGTTTGTGTAGGCGGCGAAAAGCGCGAGGGCGGAAAGGGCCGCAGAGCCGATGGCGAATCCTTTTCCTATGGCTGCGGTTGTGTTGCCGAGAGAGTCGAGCTTGTCCGTGATCTTTCTCACGTCCGCGCCGAGTTCCGACATCTCCGCGATGCCGCCCGCGTTATCTGCTACCGGACCGTAGGCATCAACCGACATCGTTATTCCTATGGTCGCTAGCATGCTGACCGCGGCTATCCCTATTCCGTAAAGCCCCGTGAACCAGTAAGACACCACTATTGCCGCCGCGATTATGATCACCGGGTAAGCCGTGCTGTACATTCCCACGGCGATTCCCTCGATTATGTTGGTGGCAACGCCCGTCTCGGAGGCGTTTGCTATTTTCCTGATTGGAGGTCCCGAGGTGAAATGCTCCGTAACCTTGCCGATCAGTATTCCGGCGAGCAGACCCGCTATGGAAGTAAGCCATATGCTTATGTATCCCTGTTTACCCATGGTGGACAGACTCTCCACCTGCGCCAGCCCGTAAAGTGCCAGCAGGGAGATCGCACAGTATACGACCGCTGCAAATATGGTGGATCTTTCAAGCACAGCGCTTGGTTCTCCTTCCCTCAGCCATCCTACCGCCTTGGATCCCACAAGCGAAGAAAGGCTCCCTACTACGATGAGTATCAGCGGGACCGACATCATGGCGAGCTGGTTTGTCGCCATGCTGGCCGCGATTACTACGGTAGCGATTACGGCTCCCACGTAGGATTCGAAAAGGTCGGCGCCCATTCCCGCCACGTCTCCAACGTTATCTCCTACGTTGTCGGCGATCGTGGCCGGATTTCTCGGATCGTCCTCAGGTATTCCGGCTTCCACTTTTCCGACGAGGTCGGCTCCGACGTCAGCGGCCTTGGTGAATATACCTCCGCCTATCCTTGCGAAAAGAGCTACGGTGCTGGCTCCCATTGCGAACCCGCCTATCATTCCTCCGAATTCCTTTAAGAACGCCGTGAAAAGAGTGCTGTCTTCAGGCTTTGTCTGAAGGTCGATTCCCAGAAGAAAAACGACAGAGAGTCCCAGAAGACCCAGACCTGCGACCGAAAGCCCCATCACGTTTCCGCCCCGAAAAGCCACCTCAAGGGCTTTTCCCTGTCCCTCGGTCGCTGCCGCCTGTGCTGTTCTCACGTTAGCTTTCGTGGCTGACTTCATGCCGAAAAACCCGGCTATAAGCGAACAGATCGCCCCGCCCAGATAAGCGGCCCCGGTTTCAATTCCAAGAAACACCGAGAGCAGAACGAAAACAATCGCGGCGAAAAGGCCGATTATCCTGTATTCCCTTTTCAAAAACACCATCGCTCCCTCCTGAATCGCAGAAGCGATCTGCTTCATTTTGTCGTTTCCTTCAGGAAGCTTGTTTATCCCCCTGTATACAAATAACGCGTATAGGAGCACGATAAGACCTACCACGATTCCCACAAGCCCTATATTGCCCGCTAGTACTTCACCCATACCCATTGGTAAATTCCTCCTAGTAGAGAATTGTTTTTTTTCAGTTCAGTCGACTGTTAAATTTGTTCATCGCCGAATCCACCCCGGCGCTTATTATCTCAAGTGTCGCCTCGACCGCGGTCTCGACCATCTCCGCCGCTGTGTCTCTCTCATTTGCAGCGAATGTGGAGAGAACGTGATCCCGAGCCTCTTTTTTTCCCGAGGGTTTCCCTATGCCGATTCTCACCCTGCAGAATTCTCCGGAACCCAAAGAAGCTATCACGGATCTTATTCCGTTATGCCCGGCAGAGCCTCCTCCCCTGTTCACCCTTATGTTTCCTAAGGGGAGATCAAGTTCATCGTAGACCACGATTATCCGTTCAACCGCTATCCTGTAGAATTCCTTCGCCTCGCGAAGCGCCTCTCCGCTTGCGTTCATGAAGGTCTGGGGCTTTATTATCAGCAGCTTTTCATCCGAATAAACCGCCTCCGCGCAGAGACTTCTGAATTTTTTCTTCCCGATTTTTGCGCCGAGACGCTGCGCCGTGCGCTCCGCTGTGCGAAACCCTATATTATGTCTTGTATTGTCGTAAGCGGAACCGGGATTCCCCAGGCCGGCAATCAAATATCGCATGGATTCAGTGACTTATTCCTGGGCCTCGGGTTCCTGTTCCTCTTCTTCGACTTCCGGTTCGTCCACTACCTCTTCTTGTGCCCTCTGTGCGACCACCTGGACGACTTTTTCGCTCCCGCTTCTAAGTGACGCCACTCCCTCGCCGAGCGAGATGCCGTCTATGTCCACGAAATCTCCTATCTCGAGATCGCTCACGTCTATTTCTATTGAGTCGGGAATGTTCCCCGGCAGGCATTCAAGATCGATGGTCCTCATCAGTTTCTCAAGCTTGCCGCCTCTTCTCTCCCCTTCGGATCTTCCCTGTGTGTTTACCGGAACCTTGACCCTGACGTTCTTTTGCATGTCGATAGCCAGAAAATCAAGATGGATAACCCTGTTTTTAAGGGGGTCTCTCTGGATTTCCTGTACCATCGAGAACTTTTTCTCGGGCTGTCCGGAACCGTCTATCTCGAGTTCCAAGATGGTGTTTATTCCGGCGCTGTTGGAAAGCGCCCGCCTAAGTTCATCGGGCGACACCACAAGCGGCACCGGGTCCTCTCCCTGCCCGTAGAGTATTGCCGGTATGTTTCCTTCCTTTCTTACCTCTCTTGCCCCGCTTTTTCCTATTCTTTTTCTGGGTTTTACCCGAAGTGAACTCTGTACCATTGTCTTTCTCCTGGAGTCGTTTAAGTGAAAAGTGCGCTTATTGATTCCCCAAGCGCCGTTCTCCTTATGGCCTCGCCGATGAGGTCAGCGATACTGAGCACGGTGATTTTTGTGCTCTGTTTCTGGTTTTCCTGCTGAGGAATGGTGTTTGTGATTATTACTTCATCAATGTCCGAGTTGTTTATCCTGTCTAGGGCAGGTCCTGATAGCACGCCGTGGGTACAGCATAGTGATACGCTTCTGGCTCCTTTCTCAAGGAGCACCTTGGCGGCTTCGGTGGCGGTTCCCGCCGTGTCCACCAGATCGTCAACTATTATCGCGTGCTTGTCTTCCACGTCGCCGATTATGTTGCTTATCCGGGCGACGTTGGGAGCAGGCCTTCTTTTGTAGCAAATGGCGATATCCGAGTGGGTTCTGTTCGCGAACTCGGTTGCCCTCTCAACCCCCCCGGCATCTGGAGAAACCACTACGGTTTCGCCGTCGCGGTATTTCTCCCGCAGGTAGTTGGTTATCACGGGTGCGGCGTAGAGGTGAGTTACCGGAACGTCGAAGAACCCCTGTATCTGGCCGGCGTGAAGATCCATGGTCACTATTTTGCTCGCGCCCGCGACGACTATAAGGTCCGCGACCAGCTTGGCGCTTATCGGGGCGCGGGGCTGAACTTTTCGGTCCTGCCTTGCGTACCCGTAATACGGTATTACGGCGGTTATTACCCTTGCGGAGGCTCGCTTGAGTGCGTCTATTATGACGAGAAGCTCCATTATGTTCTCGTTTACCGGAGGGCATGTCGACTGTATGATGAAAGCGTTCGAACCTCTCACGCTTTCTCTTATGTCAACGAAAATTTCCCCGTCGCTGAAACGGTTTATCTCCATCTCTCCGGGGGAAACCTCAAGATAGTTGCACACATCCTCGAACAGAGGGTGATTTGACGTGCCGCTGAATATTTTTGCGTCCTGCATTTCCATGGCGGGCCTCAAAATATGAAACCCTGTATTATAGAGTAAAGTTTTTATAATTCAAGCGCCGGGAACATAACGGAGTTCCCGGAATGGGCTACTTTCTGTAGGGCGAGAAATCAGGCGGTCTTTTCTCCATAAACGTCTTCGTTCCCCCGGCAGCTTCACCCGTTTTTTCGTAGATTATGTATTTGAAGAGCATCAACTACCCTTTGTACCACTTCCCGGTGCTTTCCCCGGTAAAGATGTTAACGCACTTGGTCTCAAGGTAGTTGTCTATCCCCTCGGCCCCGAGTTCTTTTCCGATTCCGCTCTGCTTAAATCCCCCGTAGGGAGTTTCGGGGATTATGCCCCCGTAGGTGTTTACCCAGAGGTATCCGGCCTTTACGGCCTTCGCGACCCGAAGCGCGCGGTTTATGTCCTGGGTCCAGATTCCTCCGGCGAGTCCGTACTCGACGTCATTTGCCGCCGCGACGGCCTCTTCCTCGGTTTTAAAGGGGATGACACAGACCACCGGCCCGAAGATCTCCTCGCGCAGAAGAACCGAGCCGGGAGGGATGTCCTCTATAACGGTTGGTGCTATGTAGTAACCCTTCTCGAACCCCTCGGGGCGGTTCCCTCCGGCGACCACCCGGGCTCCCTCTGAGACGCCTTTTTCGATGTAGTTCATTACGTTCTCAAAGTGTTCCTTTGAAATCACCGTCCCGAACTCAGTTTCCGGGTCCTCGGGGTCTCCGATTCTTATCTTCGAGATTCTGTCAAGATAAGAGGAGAGAAACTCATCGTATATCTTTTCGTGAAGCATTAGCCTGGTAACGGCTGTACAGTTCTCTCCCTGGTTGAAAAATCCTCCGCGAAGACACGCCTCCACTGCTCCCTCGACGTTTGCGTCCTGAAAAACTATGCAGGGAGCCTTGCCGCCAAGTTCAAGAGAAACCCTTTTTATTTGTCCCGCCGCTGTTTTCATGACGTTTTTTCCGACCTCGGTCGAGCCCGTAAAAGCTATCTTTCCTATACCGGGGTGCTCGGTAAGCGCCTGGCCGGCTACGGATCCCTCTCCGGGCACCACGTTAAGCACGCCGTCGGGAAGCCCTGCCTCGGAGCAGAGCTTCGCTACCTCGAAGATTCCGCACGAAGTGAGTTCCGCGGGTTTTATGACCACGGTGCATCCTGCCACAAGCGCGGGGGCTATTTTCCAGAAGGAAAGAAGAAGGGGAAAGTTCCAGGGGATTATATGCGCCGCAACCCCCACGGGTTCCCTTATCGTGAGAGATATCTGGTTTTCGTTTACCTGCAAGGTTTCTCCGTTTAGGCGAGTGTGCGCGCCGGAGTAGTACTCAAGGGTTCTCACCGAACCGCCTATCTCTACTGCGCTGCTTTCACGGATGGGTTTTCCGGTCTCACGGGTATTTATAAGGGAGATCTTGTCCCTGTTGTCGGAGAGCATCTGGGCGATCCGAAGGAGATATTTGGCCCGTTCCGATGCAGGGAGTCTCGACCACGCCGGAAAGGCTCGCTCGGCGGCCTGCACCGCCGCGTCAACGTCCTCCGGTCCTCCCTGGGCGACCTGCGCCAGGGGTTCTTCCGTTGCCGGGTTCTCCCTTATTGAATAGGAACCGCTTGCAGGCGTTTTTTCCTCGCCGTCAATGAAAAGATTGCACTTTATTTCTGCGTCCGGCATAGCCTGAGAATTTATACCGTACAAAGTTCTTGCAATCAAACCTGGACTTGTTTAGCAAGAATGTTCTTTTGGGTATAGACAGCTCCTTTTTTATCTTGTGTTTTTTTCAGGGGCCTCCTCTGAAAAGCGGGAGGGAGAGAATGCTGTCTTTTAGGTCTTGCGGAAGAATGGATGAAAGCAAGTGATTCGGTGCGGCGAATCCGTGACGATTATAGAAGGTTTCTGGTGTCTCTCCCACCGGTAAGAAATCGCACCTGCTCAATCTCAATGCTTGTTTGGTGTTTTGGTCGATGCTTTGAACGTCTCGCTTAGCAGTTGATGAGGCGGAGAGTTAAACCACGGAGAAAGAGACGAGGGCAGCTTCTTATGAAAAGCTGCCCTCTCTGAACCGGTTTTTTTCTCTGGGCGGTGGAAACCGCTCGCGGAAAAATGTCTGCTTTCGTTAAACGCGCTTTCTCAGGAAAACGGCCGAGAATAAAACAGATGCTATCAAAAACAGGTTAAACAACATGCTTTGTGGCGTGTTGCCGGTTGCGGCGATAGCACACCCGTCATCGCTGTCTTCCGCCGGCATCTCTGGCTCCGGCATCATGCCATCCCCCTCCTCTAGGTAGATTCCGGAACCAAACACGAATAAGGCTTTAGTCCCGGGAGGAGGCGCAATGGGCAAACCAGCGAGCAGGTCCACTGCCTCGATGTAGCTTTCCTTGAGCGCTTTGCCGGGAACCACTTCCCTCTCAAGAGCAATCTGGCCACCAGGGATGTTCAACTCCGTATTTATTGGATGGGACCAGTGATATCTGAAGAAACCGGAATCTCCATGTTCTATCGTCGCTATATCCATTTCATCTATTTCAGCTTTATCTTCAGGTGTAATACCTGTCAGTGTTCTCTGAATAGCGGTCAGGACATTTGGTTCGATATTTGTTCCATCATACGGAACCGGGTTCGGGTCATTTAACGAAGCGCTTATACCGTTTCGGGCAAAGTCGGTCCCGCTCAGGAACACGACTCCACGTATCGGGTCCATAATGAAAGGGTATGTGGAGCGGTAACGTAAATCAGGTTCCTTATGGAAGCAAGGCGCTTTTTCGTAGAACCTTGCATTTGTTTCTGCTGCAACTCTTGGGTCTGGGTTTGCAGGATCAAAGGAGCGTAGTTCTATGGCTACCTCCTGCCCTATACGGGCTAGCAGACTTGTAGATGTCGCGATAACCTCTTTTACGTACTCTTTAAGGAGTTCTTTTTTCCTGACAGGATCTGTCTCGTCCTCGACATCCTTGGCCGTAACCGCAAAATTGAACTCATCACAGTTGGGAGCTTGAGCGTAGTCGTCTTCCCCGTGATGAAGACCCGTTATGGTTGTTATCGTACCTATGGGGGTCTGTTGTCTGACCGCACAGGCCACTCTGTTCCCGCTGTCATACGTTGCGCACTCTGGATCAACATCATCCGAGAGTTCGGGAACGGTATCACCGAGCAAAGTTCTCAGTGGCTCCTGGGAAGAATCATATCTGTAGCCGTAGAGATTTGGATGCAGTCCGTGATTCGTTATGGCTCCTCTCGGAGTTACTCCTATGACGTAAATATCGCTCCCGTCGTTGAAAGGGCCCACTTGTCTTGCCCTGGTTGCAAATATTACGATCTCCCTTGACTGCTCCTGTTTTGTCATTTCGTCAAGGCTCGTATCTTTTTGAATCAGATCAAGGTGCGTGGCCAGATGACGAACGAACAGCTTCATTTGAGCTTCATTTGCAATGCCGACACCCGACGCGCTTACGTTGATATCTTCGCTATGAGTATAGGTATGTTGCCCGTCAGACCTTGTATATTCATGAGCCGACGCTTCAATACTGAACGAAAGACAAAACGCCAGCGCAAAAAACAAACTTAAAAACATTCCGTGTACTTTAAGTTTCATCCTGATATTCCTCCCAAAATCTTTTACCGTACTAACCTCATGGGGTAAAATTGATACTTTTTATATTAAATCATAACTGAAATTAAAATTGCAAGGGAGTTTGTAAAGCAATTTCAGGGTTATACGGACCGGTAAGTCCTAATAAATGAAGAAAATCTATATAGCGAGTCCGCTGGGATTCTCGGAAGCCAGCCGGGGTTTTTACTACGAGCGGCTTCTGCCTCTCGTGAGAGAATCAGGTTTCGAGGTCCTTGATCCGTGGGATATAGGCTTTAAAATCCCTGCCCCCGAAGCGGAAAAAGAGGCATGGAGGCGTTTCAACGCGCTTGTCGGAGAGAAAAACACAAAGGCGATAGAGTCCTCAGACGGGGTGCTCGCCGTTTTGGACGGCACGGACGTTGACAGCGGCACCGCTTCGGAGATAGGCTACGCTTTCGCTCTCGGGAAGAAGATTCTCGGCTACAGGGGGGATTTTCGTCTCACGGGAGATAACCTGGGGAGCACCGTGAACCTTCAGGTCGAGTACTTCATACGAAAAAGCGGCGGTACGATAGTGCGCTCCATAGAGGAACTTGCGGACGCTGTTGGGGATGTTTTTTCCGGATGAGAAGTGCTCGGACCGCAAACCGGCTTCGTTTGACAACCCCGCCCGTTTCTGTAACCTAGATTCCCCTAGACTTAATACTCAGAGGCAACCAAATAGACATTCTTGACGTCGTTTCCGAAAAACTTCTCGAAAAAGAGGAAGACATAACTTTTGAAGACGCCCTGGCGCTCTCGGAACTTCCCGCCGAGCGCCTCTCGGAACTTATATCGCTTGCGAGAAAGGTGACTCTCAAATATAAGGGCGACGGGGTGTTTCTGCGCTCGATAATAAGCGCCCAGACGGGAAACTGTCCCGAGGACTGCTCTTTCTGTTCCCAGTCGGCCCATTTCGATACCGAGATTGAGGCTCACCCGCTTATGGCGGCGGAGAGAATACTCGGAGCTGCGAGGCAGGCGGAGAAAATGGGCGCCATGGATTTCTGCATAGTGATAAGCGCCAAGGGCCCGACGCCCAGGATATTCAAAAAGGTTCTCGAGGCCGTTGACCTTCTCTGCGCGGAAACGAACCTAAAGGTCGGTTGCTCTCTGGGGGATCTGACAAGAGAACAGGCCTATGAACTAAGGGACCACGGGGTGTGGAGATACAACCACAATATAGAGACCTGCAGAAGCCATTTCCCCAGCATATGCACTACCCACAGCTACGATGACAGGCTCAAGACCGCTCTTCTGGTAAAGGAAACCGGCATGAATCTCTGCTCGGGCGGCATACTAGGCATGGGAGAGAGCATACGTCAGAGAATGGAGTTCGCTTTCGAGATAAGGGATCTTAACCCCACCTGGGTTCCGATAAACTTCCTTGACCCGAGACCCGGGACCCCGTTTGAGAACCTCGAGACCATACAGCCGCTTGAAGCCGTAAGAACAATCTCGATTTACAGGCTCGTGCTTCCGGACAAGATAATAATGACTGCAGGGGGAAGGGAAGTGACGCTTCGCGATCTCCAGGCAATGGGTCTTGTGGCTGGGGCAAACGCCATGATCCTCGGCAACTACCTTACCACTCCCGGACGCTCGCCGCGCGATGATCTCAGGATGCTTGACGACCTGCAGATGCCGGTCAGGAAAGAAATTCTAAACTAGCCTCGCCCCCGCGATTTCGTTATATTCTTCCCATTCAGGGCCTCTTTCTAAACAGTTCTTGGCAAACCGAGATGAGCGACAGATCAAAGCAGATAGGATCCTACGACAGGGAATTCGTCTGGCACCCCTTTACCCAGATGAAAGATTATGCGCGCAAGGACCCCATAGTGATTGAGCGCGCGGAGGGCTCCTACTTAATAGATTCCGAGGGAAAAAAATACATAGACGGCGTTTCCTCTCTCTGGGTCAACATCCATGGCCACGGGGTTCCCGAGATCGACGGAGCCATAAAAAAACAGCTTGAGCTTGTAAGCCACAGCACGCTTTTGGGCATAACCAACCCACCAGCCGCGGAACTCGCCAAGGAACTTGTGGAAATCTGTCCCCCGGGACTCAAGAAAGTTTTTTATTCGGGCGACGGGGCAAGTGCCGTCGAGGTTGCGCTCAAGATGGCGTTTCAGTACTGGTCTCACAAGGGCAGGCCGGAGAAAAGAGCGTTTCTCTGCCTTGATAACGGTTATCACGGCGACACTCTGGGGGCCGTCTCGGTCGGGGGAATCGATATTTTTCACAAGGCTTTCTCGCCGCTTCTCTTTAAGACCTACAGGGCTCCTTCCTACTACTGCTACAGGTGTCCGCTCGGCGAGACCTGGCCTGGGTGCGGGATTGCGTGCGCGGATGAGATGGGAAAAATACTCAGGGAAAACCACGAGGAGATAGCAGCCGTCATACTTGAGCCGTGCGTTCAAGCTGCAGGAGGGATGGTGGTGGCTCCCGACGGTTATCTGGCGAAAGTAAGGGAGTACTGCACCCGCTACGATGTGCTCATGATAGTTGATGAGGTGGCTACGGGTTTCGGCAGAACGGGGAAGATGTTTGCGTGCGAACACGACGGGGTGACGCCTGACATGATGGTTCTCGGAAAGGGGATGACCGGGGGATACCTTCCGCTCTCGGCCACCATAACGACCGACGAGATCTACGAGGAGTTTTTGGGAGACTACGAGGAATTTAAAACTTTCTTTCACGGCCACAGCTACTCGGGCAATCCTCTTTCGTGCGCGGCCGCTATGGGGAATCTCGAGGCCTTTCGAAATAACGACACCCTCTCGGCCCTTTCAGAAAAAACGGAGTTTCTGGAGAATGAGCTTCGCGAATTCGAGGGTCTTTCCCACGTCGGGAACGTGAGAAACAAGGGACTTATGGTCGGAATAGAGCTTGTAAGCGACAAGAAGACGAAAAAACCCTACGAGGCGGCGGAGAGAGTGGGATGGCAAGTCGCCGAGGAAGCGCTCTCGCACGAGGTTCTGATAAGGCCGCTCGGGGACGTGGTAGTGCTCATGCCGCCGGTGGGAATCGAGATGGACGATCTAGCGAAGCTTCTGCGGGCGACCTATCTTTCCATAAAAAAGGTAACCGAAGAGGGTTAGTACGGATGGAAACCCCCGATTCTCTTGAGTGGATTGAGGATGAATTAAAAGTCATCCGGGGGGAGAATCTCTTCAGGACGCTTACGGAGATTGCCTCGGGCCAGTCCCCCGAAATAATAATCGGCGGGAAGAAGCATATACTCCTCGCTTCTAACAACTACCTGGGTCTTTCGACCGACCCGAGGGTGATGGAAGCGGCCGCCCAGGCCCTTGCTGAGTACGGCACGGGTTCTGGGGGGTCGAGGCTCGTCAGCGGAAGTTCCGATCTTCACGCCGAGCTTGAGAGAAAAATAGCGGAATTCAAATCGACCGAGGCCGCGATTCTTTTCTCAAGCGGCTATCTCGCGAACGTGGGAACGATCGCCGCGCTTGTCGGGGAGGGGGACACGGTTTTCAGCGACGAGCTTAACCACGCCTCGATAATAGACGGCTGCAGGCTCTCCCGGGCGACGGTCAAGATCTATCCTCACCTGGATACGGACAGCCTTCGGCGCATGGTTTCCCGAAACCGCGGGGGCGGAAAGAAACTCATAGTTACGGACACGGTATTCAGCATGGACGGTGACCTGACGGACCTCGGGGAGATCTGCTCGATCTCTGAGCGCCACGGCTGCATGCTCATGGTGGACGAGGCCCACGCCATGGGAGTTCTGGGAAAAAAAGGTAGCGGAGCCACCGAGCATTTCGGGGTTGAGGACAGGGTTCCCGTGGTTATGGGCACTCTTTCGAAAGCCGTCGGATCCCTGGGCGGATACGTGGCCGGCAGCCGAAGTCTCGTCGACTTTATCCGAAACAGGGTAAGAAGCTACATTTTCGATACGTCCCTCCCCGCGGCCTCTCTTGCCGCTTCAATCGAGGCGATCGGCATCATAGAGGGCGAACCGCAGAGAAGAAAGCATCTAATGGATCTTGTAGACACGTTCAAGGCGGGACTTTGCGACATGGGATTTAACGTGCTTCCGTCCCAAAGCGCGATAGTGCCCGTATTGACAGGAGAACCGGAAGCTACCCTTGAGCTGGCTTCGGTGCTTCGCGAGCTGGGAATCTACACTCCGGCCGTAAGGCCTCCCTCGGTCCCCGCCGGAAAATGCAGGATAAGAGCGTCGCTTATGGCGACCCACACGGAAGAGCACATATCGCGGGCGCTTTCGGGGTTCAGGATGGCAGGTTCGCTTGTGAAAAGTTCGTGATCAGGTTTAACTGGACGCCGGCATTCTACGAGGCGGCAGGCACGGCGATTTTACTAATAAGCTAATAAGTCTGCGGTGTCAGGCAACCTTCGTTATCTGGATCGTTTGGAACCTCAATCACGTCATTTATTATGAGGGTCTTGTAGGCTTCAAGCACATCTTTTATATCGTCTACAAAGCCCCCAGATGTTGCGTAGTCCACTCCATTGTTTGCGAGATCGTGATTTACTGCTCCGCCTGAGAATTCACCGTTTTTCTGTGCTTCGATAATATTGTATACGGCTACGTCCACTCTTTTCAGCATTGAAGTCAGTATATGTTCCCGTACGGATTCTTCGACGGTCTGGTACTGGTCCGAGTCGACTCCTATCGCCCATACTTCTGTTCCTTCTGCATTGCTAAACTCTTTTGCCGCATCGAAAAGTCCCAATCCCGAGGTGCCGGCCGCATGAAAGACGACATCAGCGTCTTCTCCGAACATGCGCAACGCTACTCTCTTGCCCCCAGCAATGTCACGGAAGCCCGTCAGATATTCCGTTTTGACCGTGATATCCGGATTTACCGTTTTTACGCCCGCGATGAACCCCGCCTCGAATTTTTCAATGAGCTTGTCCGGAGTAGCGCACAATCCTCCTATAAAACCGACTTTATCTGTTTTGGTCGTAAGCGCGGCCGCAACACCGACGAGGAAGGAGCCTTCGGCCTCGTTAAAGAGCAGGCTTGCGAAATTCTCAGGAGGGTCATTTCCCTGCTGAATGTCTATGCCGGCGAAATTGGTGTCTGGGTACTCCGCGGCGACCTTTTTTATTGAATTCTCAAACAAGAATCCGACCGCTATTACAAGATCGTTGTTCGCGGCGAGAGACCGGATCAATTCCTCGCGGTGCGACTCCGTTCCGTCGGTTATTTCTTCGCTCACCACGGTTCCAAGTTCTTCTTGGGCTCTTTTAATTCCTTCGTAGGCGGAATCGTTAAACGATTTGTCACCTTTGCCAGCCTCGTCATAGACTATTCCCACAAGGGGACCACTTTCGTCATCGTCGCCACATGACAGAACTGCGAAAAACAGAACCACCACGAAGGGCAGAATCAACAGGAACGCGTTTGCGCTTAAGGTTCGGTTCAGAACTTTGCCAGTCATTTTTTCCTCCGGTCGGATTGATCTGTGCAAAAAAAGAAATATAGATGAAGAACCCGGATGAGTATATATCAGGGCGGGGAGAATTCTACTGGAGAGTGTTGCAGCCGAATGTTTGAAGGCCGATTGCCGTCGGACAAAAGCTTTGTCCTGCACCCGCATGTCTTCTGCCTCGCCGGGAGTTTGACATGGAGCGGGTATTGCTCTAGAGTTTAGCGAAACGGCAATTGGAGGATGCGTGTTCTGATGGATTGGGGCATGAAAAACAGGATGGCCCGCATTATAAGGCCAGATACCGGAAGGGCGGTTATGCTCGCCCTTGACCACGGTTATTTCCTCGGTCCCACTCACCGCCTTGAGGTTCCCAGAGAAACCATAACTCCTCTTCTCCCTTACGCCGACACCATAATGCTCACGAGGGGAGTGCTAAGAACCTCGGTCGACCCCGACTCGGGAGCCAACGTAGTGCTAAGGGTCTCCGGGGGAACCAGCATCGCGGGCCCGCATCTTGAGGACGAGGGGATTACCGTGGATTTTGAGGAGGCCATAAGGCTTAACGTGGTGGGAGTAGGGCTTTCTGTCTTTGTCGGAACCGAATTTGAGAGACAGACCCTCCTGGGTCTCTCAGAGCTTGTGAACCAAGGGGAGAAATACGGCATTCCGGTTCTCGGAATAACGGCTGTCGGGAAGGAGCTTGAAAAAAGGGACTCAAGGTATCTTGGGCTTTGCTGCAGGATATGCGCGGAACTCGGAGCGCGTATTGTTAAGACCTATTACTGCGAGGATTTCGAGAAGGTGACCAGCAGTTGTCCCGTCCCCATAGTAATCGCGGGCGGTCCGAAGCTCGATACCGAAATGGATGTTTTCAACATGACCCACGAGGCGATATCCAGAGGCGCCGCGGGAGTGGACATGGGAAGAAACATATGGCAGCGTGACAACCCGGTCGCGATTATAAGGGCGATCCGCGGTATCGTTCATGAGAACATGACCCCGAAACAGGCCCACGAGCTTTTCATGGAACTAAAAGAAGAAAGTTCCTAATATGCTTGCCGCAGTCTACCACACAAACAGTGACTTAAGGGTTGAGGAGTTTCCCCGCCCTGAGCCGGGCGAGGGAGAGGTGCTGATCAGGATCAGGGCGAGCGGAATCTGCGGAAGCGATCTTATGGAGTGGTACAGGGTACCGAAAGCCCCATTGGTGCTGGGTCACGAGGTCGCAGGGGAGATAGCTGAAACGGGTCCGGGAGTGAGCGGGTTCCACGCGGGCGACAGGGTCGTAGCCACCCACCACGTTCCCTGCAACGAATGTCGTTACTGCCTTAGCGACAGGCACACTAATTGTCCCATGATAAGGGAATCGGGGTTTAACCCAGGCGGTTTCTCGGAGTACGTATGCGTGGCGCCGCCGAACGTGGAGCGGGGCGTTTTTCATCTTCCGGAGAGTGTTTCCTTTGAGGAGGGATCGTTCACGGAGCCTCTTGGCTGCGTTACTAGAGCGGTTCGGGCGGCGGGGCTAAGACAGGGGGAGAGCGTGACGATTCTCGGAAGCGGCACGGCGGGACTTTTGTGCCTTCAGTATATTCTTCATCTCGGCGCCGGGCCGGTTTTCGCGACCGATTCAAACGAATTCAAGCTTCGTAAGGCCATGGAGTTCGGTGCTACTTGCGCTTTCAGTTCCAGCGACGATATCGCTTCGCTTGTAAGAGAAAACAACTCGGGATATCTCTCTGACGTGGTAATAGTCTGTACTGGTGCGCAGGCCGCGATAAAAAGCGCTTTTGAGCTTGTTTCTCCGTCGGGGAAAATCCTCTTCTTCGCTCCTTCCGATCCGGAATTCGCCCTTGATTTTCCTTTTAACGAATACTGGTGGTCGGGAGTGCGGATCGTAAGTTCCTACGCGGCGGCTCCCAGGGACCTGCAAGAGGCCCTCTCTCTAATAGGAAAAGGGGCTGTTGATGTGGAGAAGATGATTACCCACAGGTTTTCCTTGGAGGACATCCAGAAAGGCTTCACCCTTGCTGAGAATCCCGAGGAAAGCCTTAAGATCATGATAAGTCCATGACAATGGCGAGAATTCAGCGCTTGTTGCTGTGAAGGGTCTGAGCTGTTTCTTGGTAAACGGTTTTAAAAAATCCGGAACGGAGATTCTTATCCCCTGTCTATTTCCTTTATCCTGTCGAGGATCCTGTTTGCGAGTTCGAACTTGCTCATAAGAGGAAGTTCTTCGACTCTTTCCCTGTCAACGAGCCAAGCGATGTTGGTATCTTCCCCGAAGCCTGCTTGGGGGGCCGTAACGTCGTTTGCCACTATGAGGTCGAGATTTTTTTCGTCAAGCTTCTTTCTCGAGTTATTGACAAGGTTTTCCGTCTCGGCGGCGAATCCCACCAAAATCCTGTCTTTCTTCTCCTCCCCGAGCGATTTCAGTATGTCTCGGGTTTTCTTAAGGGAAATAGAGAGCTGTTTTTCCGATTTCTTTATCTTCTGCTCCGATCTTTCGCAAGGCGAGTAATCGCTTACGGCCGCCGATTTTATCACTATATGAGCCCGTTCAAAACGCTCGTGGATCTTCTCGTACATATCATCGCAATTTGTTGCCCGCACCACTTCCACTCCATGGGGGTCCGGAAGGGAGGAGTGTCCCGAGACCAGAGTCGCCCGGGCTCCGCGAAGCCACCCCGCCCGGGCTATCGAATAGCCCATTTTGCCGGTCGAGGGGTTTGATATGAATCTTACGGGGTCTATATGCTCCCTGGTCGCCCCGGCGCTTACCAGTATGTTCTCTCCCGCGTAGTCCTGCGGCGTGACCGCCTTCTGGATCTCAAGAGCTATAACGTCCGTTTCCGCAAGCCTTCCCCTGCCTGTCCATCCGCAGGCAAGGTCTCCCTCGCCGGGCTCCACTATGGTGAATCCGTGGCGCCTGAGTTTTTCCATGTTTTCCTGGACTATTGAGTTTGAGTACATGTTTGAGTTCATGGCCGGGCAGATGATTACGGGAGCTTTTGTCGCCAGTATGACGGTTGCGAGCAGGCTGTCGGCTATGCCCGAAGCGATTTTGCCTATGAAGGATGCACTTGCGGGCGCGACCACTACGACATCGGCATCGTCAGCGATTTTTATGTGACCTATCTCGGATTCTGAAGTCAGGTCAAAGAGGTTCGAGGCGACCTTGTTTCCCGAAAGTGTCTGGAGGGTTAGGGGAGTTATGAAACGCTCGGCGTTTCTTGTCATTGCGCACCGCACTTCCGCCCCGTCTCTAACTAGGGATCTCACGAGTTCGCAGGACTTGTAGGCCGAGATGCCGCCCGTTATTCCCACTATGACGTTTTTTCCGCGAAGCAACTCCATGCAATAAAGTATATTCCCGCTGCGAAAATAGGCAATACGCGGGGCGAAGCGGCTGACCTAGGCCCTAGACCCTGTCGGTCACCGCGCCTTGGGAAGCTGAGGAAACAAGCCTTGAGTATTTTGCCAGCACGCCGGTTTTTTCCTTTGCGGCCGGTTTCTTCCAAGCTTTCTTTCTTCTTGCGAGCTCCCTCTGCGGTACGTTCAGGGTTATTTCCCTGCTCTCTGCGTCGATTGTGATTTCATCCCCGTTCTTTATAAGCGCCAGCGTGCCGCCGTCAATCGCCTCCGGAGTTATGTGCCCCACAACAAATCCGTGGGTTCCCCCGGAGAAACGCCCGTCTGTTATAAGCGCTACGTCTCCTCCCAGGCCCTTGCCCATTACAGCCGCCGTGGGCGCGAGCATCTCCCTCATTCCAGGTCCGCCCTTCGGACCCTCGTACCGGACGACTATCACGTGCCCTTTTTTAACCCTGCCGTCTAGGATCGCCTTGAGACTCTGCTCCTCGGAGTTAAACACTATTGCCTTCCCGGTAAAGGAGTTGCCTTCCTTGCCCGTTATCTTAGCCACCGCCCCTTCGGGCGCGATATTTCCCTTGAGAATCACTATGTGGGCAGATTCCTTTATCGGGTCTTTCACCGGACGCACTATCTTCTGTCCCCTGGGATATCTTTTTACTCCTCGCAAGTTCTGCTTTAGGGTCTTTCCGGTCACCGTCATGCAGTCGCCGTGGAGAAATCCCTCGTCAAGCAGGATTTTGAGCAGCGGGGTCAGCCCTCCTATCTTGCAGAAGTCCGACATCATGTACTGCCCGCTGGGCTTTAGGTCGGCGAGAACGGGAGCTTTCTTGCCTATTCTCGTGAAGTCATCTATGGTCAGTTTCACCCCGGCGGCGTTTGCCATGGCGAGCAGGTGAAGGACCGAGTTTGTCGAGCCTCCGAGCGCTATGACCACCGTTATGGCGTTTAGAAAAGCCTTTTTCGTCATTATGTCCCGCGGCGTTATGTTCTCCCGTATGAGATTCACGACCGCCGCCCCAGCGTTTTTGCAGTCCGCCACCTTGTCTTTTGAAACGGCTGCTTGGGCCGAGCTGTTCGGAAGACTCATACCGAGGGCCTCTATTGCCGAAGCCATGGTGTTTGCTGTGTACATTCCCCCGCAGGAACCGGCTCCCGGGATGGCGCAGGACTCGATCTCCTTTAGCTCTGAATCGGTAATATCATTGTTTGAGTGCGCTCCCACTGCTTCAAACACCGAGACGATGTCCACGTCATTTCCCCTGTAGTTGCCCGGAAGTATCGTCCCGCCGTAGACGAACACCGAAGGCCTGTTGAGCCTTGCCATCGCCATCAGGCATCCGGGCATGTTCTTGTCGCATCCTCCTATGGCCACGATTCCGTCAAATCCCTCTCCGGCCGTCACTGTTTCGATCGAGTCGGCGATGACTTCTCTGGATACGAGAGAGTATCTCATTCCCGGAGTTCCCATGGATATTCCGTCGGACACGGTAATGGTGTTGAAGATTATGGATTTGCCTCCGGCTTTGTTCGCTCCGGCGGCTCCGTGTCTTGCAAGCTGGTCTATGTGCATGTTGCACGGCGTTACCATGCTCCAGGTCGAAGCTATTCCTACTACGGGTTTCTTAAAGTCCCTGTCAGTGAAGCCCACGGCCCTAAGCATGGAGCGGCTCGGCGCCCTGTGCGCCCCTTCCACGTAGATTGAAGAGTATTTCCTGGGGGTTTCTTTTTTCTTAGCGGTTTTCGTTGCCAATAAAGTATTCCTCCTTGTGTTGACCGTGCCGTTCTCGGTTGATTATTTCTCGTGGTAAATTTTAACTTAAAATGCACTTTCGCGCGATAACAGAAGACTGGGGCCTTTCCCGGACTTATCCGGCACTTGCGATCAAATCGTTTGAGATATTCCGGCCGAAACCGAGCAGGAAAATAAGAATTAGTGATACCGGTATGTTACAATTTCAAACCGTCGAAGTCGGAACGACTTTACTCACGATCAGCGAATGGGCGCTGCGTACAAAAGCCCCCCTGCTTTCCAGGAAGCGTTAAGCCCCCTTTCAAGCGCCAGAGGAGTGTTAAGCCCCAGATGCCTTTCGAATATCTCTCCGTAGTTACCTACGGCTGAAATTGCGTTAACGGCCCACTTCTTGTCAAGACCGAGCATTTCGCCCATGCTGCCTTCGGTGCCTAGAAAACGGTTCATGCCCGGATCGTTCCCAGGTTTTTTGGCGAGCTCCTTGACGTTTTTCTGGGTGATTCCCATCTCTTCTGCGATAATCAGCGCGTTAACCACCCACTTTCCGATATCAGCCCAACGATCATCGCCGTGGCGCACCGCGCCGCCCAGCGGCTCTTTTGAAATGATTTCGGGAAGAATCACATGCTCCGAAGGATTTTTCAGTGCCGCTCGCGTAGAGGCCAGCGCCGACGCGTCGGTTGTGTACACGTCGCATCTTTTGCTTTCATACATGATTATGCTCTCTGCGTTGGTTCCGGTATTGAGATGTTCGTACTCCATTTTGTTGAATCTGAAGTAATCCGCCAGGTTAAGTTCCGTGGTGGTGCCGACCTGGACGCACACCGAAGCCCCGGCCAGCTGTGTTGCTGACGTTACCCCAAGATTTCTGCGAACTAAAAAGCCCTGACCATCATAGTAGTTAACGGGCAGGAAGGTCAGTTTCAGGTCAACGTCGCGACTCAGCGTTTCGGTGGTGTTGCGGAACAGTATGTCGCCTTCGCCGGCATTTAGCTGGGCAAAACGCGTTCTATTCGTAGATGGCACGAAATTTACCTTGTCCCCGCTTCCCAGCACGGCAGCGGCTACGGCACGGCAGAAATCGACATCAAAACCCGTCCAGCCGCCTTTTCCGTCCGGAGAGGCGAATCCGGCCAATCCTGAAGAAACAATACAGTTGAGCTTGCCTCGTGCTTTCACATCTTCAAGGGTGCCAGCATCAGCTATGACTGTGAATGAAAACAGTACGGCAATAATTGCCAGAAACTTCGTTGCCCTTATATCTACTATTTTCTTAAGCAGGATGAAACCTCTTGAATTTAAGGATGAAATCAGATTTCTGCCCCCTCCCTTATGTAAAATAATCATATTTTCCATCAGTGATCCAGTATCTGGCTTAAAAACAGCTTCGTTCTTTCATGCTGCGGGTTCAGGAAGAAGTCATCGGGGTTGTTCTCCTCAATTATTTCTCCGTTGTCCATGAAGATGACGCGGTCGCCGACAGTTCTTGCGAATCCCATTTCATGGGTCACGCATATCATGGTGATCCCTTCGCTTGCCAGCTGAATCATCACGTCTAGCACTTCCTTGATCATTTCGGGGTCAAGTGCCGATGTTGGTTCGTCAAACAGCAGTATCCGGGGTTTCATGCAGAGACTTCGGGCTATCGCCACGCGTTGCTGCTGGCCTCCTGAGAGCTGACCCGGGTACTTGTCCGCCTGCTCGGGGATCTTGACTCTTTCCAGATATTTCATGGCAGTTGCGTTTGCCTCCGCAAGAGGCATTTTGCGGACCCATATGGGGGCAAGGGTACAGTTCTCAAGCACCGTCAGGTGCGGAAACAGGTTGAAATGCTGAAAGACCATGCCCACCTCGCGCCGAATGATCTCGATGTTCTTGATATCATGGGAAAGTTCTATTCCCTCAACGATGATTTCTCCCTGCTGGTGTTCCTCCAGCCGGTTGATGCATCTGATTAATGTTGATTTTCCCGAACCCGATGGGCCGCATACAACGATTTTTTCCCCGACTCTGACATTAAGATTGATGTTTTTAAGCACATGGAACTTGCCGTACCATTTGTGCACATCCCGCATTATTACCGCGTAGTTCTCTGCGCCCGATGTTGTTTTTTCATTCGCTGATTCAGGTTTTTGGGTCATTTGTGCCATGCTCCTTATCTTTTATGATCGGTTTCCAGTTTACTTTCAAGGTACTGTGAATATCTTGCCATCCCAAAACAAGAGATAAAAAAGAATATTGCCACGAACAGATAAACCTCGGTGGAGAGCCCCGTCCACCTTGTATCTGCGAGAGACGCTCTGCCTATCCCAAGAGGATCTAGAAGTCCGATAATAATTACCAGTGTCGTATCCTTGTATAGTCCGATAAAAGTATTCACTATGCCGGGTATGGAAATCTTCATCGCCTGGGGCAATACGATCAGCCTCATGGCGGACCAGTAGTGAAGCCCCATTGAATCCGCGGCTTCGAACTGTCCTTTCGGTATTGCCTGCAGACCTCCACGGATAACTTCCGCCATGTATGCCGACGCGAAAAGGGTAACCATGATCAGTACGCGCAGCAGAAGATCGAAAGTCACTCCTGGAGGGAGGAAATAATTAAGCATCGTTGAAGCTACGAACAGAAGAGTAATCAACGGTACTCCGCGGATAAACTCAATGAAGCCTATTGAAAATATCTGGATGGCGGGGAGCTTCGACTGACGACCCAGAGCCAGCAGAATCCCAATCGGTAATGAAAACCCGATGCCGGTTATTCCGATGACCAAGGTAAGCATGAAACCGCCGAACTGGTCGGTTTCGACAGGCGTAAGACCTAGTCCTCCGACCAGAAGCCATGCGGTGACGAATGGGAAGGCGACCGCGATATGAAGAGCGTATTTGCGATAAGGCGCTTTTTCAAAGAGTATCGGAAAAAGAGTGAAAATCAGCAGGACAAGTGAAAGATTCACCCGCCAGCGCTCAGCGACTGGGTAAAAACCATAGGTAAACAGGTTAAGACGTTCGCCGATAACCGCCCAGCACGCACCGCCAGCCTTGGCCCTGCATTCATCTCTGCTTCCCCCGGTAAATGCCGCGTCAAGAAACAGCCAGTCCACAAGCGCGGGAACGGTTTCAATCAGGAACCAGAACGCCAGAAGCGTTAAGACTATGTTTGTGGCACTCGAGAAAAAATTTTTTCTTGTCCAGGCGTAGATTCCTATTACGTTACGAGGCGGCGGAAGATCAGGGTGTTCTCCAACTCTGTAGTTTCTTTGGTTTATAACTATTTCCTCCTAACGTTCAACCAGGCTGATTCGTTTGTTGTAGATATTCATCGCGAAGGATATTAACAGGGATAATGAGAGATACAGCAACAGCACGATAATCATGCATTCCATTTCCCTGCCCGTCTGGTTAAGCGTAATGCCGCCGATGGTGGCGACTATGTCCATGTAGCCGATCGCGATGGCCAGAGATGAATTCTTGGCAAGGTTAAGATATTGCGAGGTAAGCGGTGGTACTATCACCCTCAGCGCCTGGGGAATCACGACCAGATTAAGCGTTCTGCCGTGGTTTATCCCAAGGGCTAGGGACGCTTCGGTCTGCCCGTAATTGACGGAGATGATGCCGGCTCTTACTATCTCGGCGATAAACGCGGCTGTATACAGGGAAAGTGCAATCCAAAGTGCGGTGAATTCAGGCCTGACCACCATACCTCCGCTAAAGTTAAATCCTGTCAGCGCGGGTATCTCAAACGTGATCGGACCACCTATCAGAAAATAGGAGATAAACGGAATTCCCAGCACGGCCCCCAACGATATCCAGAACACCGGGTAGTGCTCTCCCGTTTTTCTCTGTATATCCGCCGCATATCTGCGGAACCATATTGTGAAAACAATTCCCGCGGCGAACAGACCCAGAATCACCAGAAACAGAGGTTCAAAAATCGGTTTGGGAAGAAAAAAGCCGCGATTAGTCAGAAATGCGATATCGCCGAGACTTTGCGCCTCTCTGGGCACGGGAAGCGTATTAACTATGATCCCGTATACAAGGAGTATGTGGAGCAGTACGGGTACATTCCTTACATAATCAATATAGATGTGGGCAAGCTTGCTTGCCAGCAGGTTTTTCGACAGCCGCAGAACGCCCAGCGTGAATCCAAGAACCGTTGCCAGAACGACGCCGCTTACCGCCACCAGAAGGGTATTTAGAATTCCCACCAGCATTGCGCGGAAGTGAGTGGAACGGGACGTGTATTCTATTAGATGCTGATTTATATCATAGCTTGCGGGTTCCTGCAGATAGCCGAAACTAAACCCTTTGCCTATTGCCTCAAGGTTGACAATGGCATTTCTTACTAGGTAGGCGAACAAGCCGAAGATCAGCACGACTGCGAGGACCTGAATAATAACGGATCGGGAATGCTCATCCCTCCACAATCGAGACAGAAAAGCTGTTGAATCCATCACATTCGTGCTGCGGCTTCGGCTTGAATCATTATTGACGTTTGCTCACGATCAGCGAATGGGCGCTGCGTACAAAATTCCCCCTGCTTTCCAGGAAGCGTTAAGCCCCCTTTCAAGCGCTAGAGGAGTCTTAGGCCCCAGATGCCTTTCGAATATCTCTCCGTAGTTGCCTACGGCTGAAATTGCGTTAACGGCCCACTTCTTGTCAAGACCGAGCATTTCGCCCATGCTGCCTTCGGTGCCTAGAAAACGGTTCATGCCCGGATCGTTCCCAGGTTTTTTGGCGAGCTCCTTGACGTTTTTCTGGGTGATTCCCATCTCTTCTGCGATAATCAGCGCGTTAACCACCCACTTTCCGATATCAGCCCAACGATCATCGCCGTGGCGCACCGCGCCGCCCAGCGGCTCTTTTGAAATGATTTCGGGAAGAATCACATGCTCCGAAGGATTTTTCAGTGCCGCTCGCGTAGAGGCCAGCGCCGACGCGTCGGTTGTGTACACGTCGCATCTTTTGCTTTCATATGCGACGATGCTTTCTTCGTTGGTCTCTGTGTTTACGGGCTCGTACTTCATTTTGTTGGCTCTGAAGTAATCCGCCAGGTTAAGTTCCGTGGTGGTGCCGGTCTGGATGCACACTGAAGCCCCGGCCAGTTGTGTTGCTGACGTTACCCCAAGGCTTTTGCGAATTAAAAAGCCCTGACCATCATAGTAGTTAACGGGCAGGAAGGTCAGCTTCAGGTCAACGTCACGACTCAGTGTTTCGGTGGTGTTGCGGAACAGTATGTCGCCTTCGCCGGCATTTAGCTGGGTAAACCGCGTTTTATTCGTAGTCGGTACAAATTTCACTTTGTCGCCGCTTCCAAACACGGCTGCTGCAACGGCACGGCAGAAATCGACGTCAAAACCCGTCCAGTTGCCTTTTTCATCCGGCGAGGCAAATCCCGCCAATCCTGATGAAACGATGCAGTTTACCTTTCCCCGGGCTTTCACTTCCTCGAGCGTGCCCGCCTCGGCCATAACCGTGGATAAAAGCAGTACTGTAATCACTGCAAAGAATTTAATTACTCTCATACCTCAACCTCCTTAGGGATAAAGTGTTTTGAATTTTGAAAACATAAGCAGATCACTGGAGATCTACTTGCTCAATTATAAATATAATCATATTTCCCGGAGTTTTGCAATCGGGAATCTAAGCGGGGAATTCTACTAGTTCAGAAATCAGAATGTGGATAACTCTTTCAAGAGCATCTACGGTTTTTAACAAGCGAGAAATGAATTTTAAAAAGCGGATAAAGAAGAGAATTTATTCGCTTTTCTCCGTTATTCTCGTGAAAAGATTTTCTCCCTTTTTTATCGCCGTTCCGGGCTTTGTACCTCCCCAGTGCGCATCCTCGGCACCGAGTTCGGGAGAAAGACCGATTTTCTCTCGGATATCGCGGGCGGTTTCCGGCAGGAACGGGTAGACAAGGAGGGAAATCACCCTGATACTCTCAACAAGCGTCCAAAGCACCGTTTCGAGTCGTTCGCCTTGTTCTTGCTGCTTAGCAAGTTTCCAGGGTGCTGTGTTATCAACGTAGCGGTTTACAAGCGCTATGAATTCCCATATGCGGGAAAGCGCCCTGTTAAAAGCGAGTTCCTCAAGATCAGAGTGGACTTGTTGCGCCGTCTCTCGGTAGAAATTCTCTATCTCCTTCTCACTTTCCGATAACTCTGCGGGCTTCGGAACGACACCCCCGAGGTATCTCTCTATCATCCCGAGCGAACGGCTCACCAGGTTTCCAAGGCCATTTACTAGTTCTCCGTTCACGCGGTTTACAAGCGATTTTCTGGAGTAGTCCCCGTCCTGTCCGAAAGGTATTTCGCGAAGCAGAAAATAGCGGAATATCTCGGAATCGAACTCCTCCACAACCTGATAGGGATCAACCACATTTCCCAGAGATTTCGACATCTTCTCCCCTTCTACCGTCCACCACCCGTGTGCGAAGACTGTTTTCGGAAGCGGGAGTCCCGCCGACATCAAAAACGCGGGCCAGTAGATTGCGTGGAACCTGAGTATGTCTTTTCCAACAAGATGGATATCTGCAGGCCAGAACTTCTGAAAATCCCCGGTCTTTTCAGGGAAGCCCAGAGATGTCAGGTAGTTCGTGAGGGCATCGAACCAGACGTAGACTACATGTCCTTCTGAGTCGGGGGCCGGAATTCCCCATGAGAAATTCGTTCTGCTTACGCTTAAGTCCCTGAGGCCTCCCTCGACGAAACTTACGACCTCGTTTCTTCTGTAATCAGGTTTTATGAACTCGGGGTGTTCTCTGTAATGCCGAAGAAGAGGCTCTTGGTAACTAGAGAGCCTGAAAAAGTAGCTCTGCTCTTTTATTTTTTCTAGGTGAGGGCGGCTTTCTTCGGGAAGCTTCATTATTTCTTCAAGCTGGATTTCGGTTATGAAAGCCTCGTTTCTTACGTCGTACCACCCCTCGTACTCGTCAAGGTATATGTCACCGTTTTTCTGCACCAGTCTCCAGATCTCGGAAACCGCCTCGTGGTGACGCGGTTCCGTGGTTCTTATGAAATCGGTGTTCGAGATGCCTAGGACTTTCCAAAGATCCTGAAACTTCACTACCACCCTGTCGGCAAGTTCTATAGGAGTTTCTCCGCTCGTTTGGGCGGTCTGTTCTATTTTTCTTCCGTGTTCGTCTGTTCCCGTGAGGAAGTAGACTTCATGTCCCGAAGCAGCCTTGTATCTCGCGATTGTATCAGCCGCTATGGTTGTGTAGGCGTGGCCGATGTGTGGCACGTCGTTTACGTAGTAGATGGGTGTCGTTACGTAGAACTGTTTTTTTCCCATGTGCTTTCTAATTCCTTAGAAGGAGAGTCAGTATTGCGATTAATAAAACATAACCAAACAGTATTTCAATTATATTTGCACGAAACTCCTTAACCGGCGTCTTTGCGGGATGGCTGTCTCGGATGATGTGGGTGGCGCAACTCGCGGCGAAGTCCCGTCCAGATACTGAAAAGCATCACGACGAACAAAACGGCGAGCGGGAGGCTTACAACGATAACTGCGGCCTGAAATGACCCCAATCCGCCTGCGAGCATCAGCACGGCGGGGATAAGTCCCCCTATAAGACACCAAAACTCGCGTTGGCGCACGGGCGTATTCAGCTTGCCCCCGGCCGTTATGGAATCAACGGCCAGAGACCCGGAATCAAGCGAGACGACGAGAAAAGAAAACAACATGACGATGCTCACAAGACTGAACAGATGTGTCAGCGGAAACGTCTCCAGCAGCTTGAACAAAGCGAGTCCGTGAAGCCCCGTCGCGACCGTTTCTGTAACCCCCGTGTAACCGTCGATCAAGAACTGATGAACTGCCGTGCCTCCGAAGGCGTTCATCCAGAGCACGCAGAAAATGGTCGGCAGTATGAGCACGAAAAACAAAAACTCGCGCACGGTTCTGCCTTTGGAAATGCGGGCGATGAACATTCCGACAAACGGCGCGTAGCAGAACCACCAGGCCCAGTAAAAGATGGTCCATTCGTGCAGAAAATTCGTGTCATCGCGCCCTATCCAGATGCTGAGGGACGTTATGCTCATGATGTAAGTGGTGGTTGAGTCCAAGCAGTGGCGTAGGATGTCAAGCGTCGGTCCGGCCGCAATGATGAACAGCATAAGCGACACCGCGAGGATTATGTTGATTCGGCTCAGGCGGCCGATTCCGGTATTTATCCCGGTCAGCAGGGCCGTCATCGCCGTCAGCATCACCAAGGCGATCACCATCACCTTGGAGAGATCGGTCGGGGGAATCGAGAGCAGGTAATCAACTCCACCGGTTATCTGCTCGGTTCCGAGACCGATCGAGACTGCGATGCCGAACAGGGTGGAGAATACCGCCAGCGCTTCGATCAGGTGCCCGCTCCAGCCCCACACTCGGTTGCCCAAAACGGGATAGAACACCGAACGCAGGGAAAACGGCATGCCCATGTTGTAGGAGAAAAGAGCCATTGACAGGCCCACGACGGCGAATATCGCCCATCCGTGGAGTCCCCAGTGAAAAATAGCCCCCGCCATGCCCGCGGCAAAAGCGGTTTTGGTGTCGGAAGGGTCGATGCCGAGCGGAGGATTCTGAAAATGATGTATCGGTTCAACCACTCCGAAAAACAGGAATCCTGCGCTTACCGACGTCGAAAAGATCATGGCGAACCAGCTTGCATACGAGTAGTCCGGTTTCGCATCCCGTCCGCCCAGACGCACCTTGGCGAACGGTGAGACGATCAGCAGCAGGCAGAAAACCAGTATGACGTTGACTGCGCTCATGAACAACCAGTGGAATCGGGTGACGACCCAGTGGCGGGCGTTTGCGAAGAGCTCGGCCGTTTCTTCCTGAAAGATCGTCCCGGCGGCAACGAAGATGACGATGACAAGCGCGGAAACAAGGAATGCCCGGACATGGAGGTCAAGCCCGAATATCCTGAGATTGTCCCGTCCGCGCCTGTAGGCGCGCCCCTTGTAAATATTTGATCCCCGCGCCGGTTTTTTCTCTTCTTTCATTTAACGCAAACCGACGTTAAGCTACCACATTTGTATTGAAAAGTCCGTCTGTTTCCGGATCAGCGGGCTTCGCTCCTGATTCCCTTCCATATGCTTACCGTCATCAGGATGAGCAGGACCGAGAACGGAAGTCCGGCTATGAGCGAGGCCGCCTGCAGTGATTTAAGCCCTCCTCCGAGAAGCAGAGCGATGGCTACCGCGCCCTCCAGGCTGCACCAGAACACGCGCTGGGATGGGGGAGCGTCAAGCTTCCCGCCGGCCGAAGTGATGTCGATGACGAGCGAAGCCGAATCCGATGAAGTGATAAAAAAGATTACGAGAAGAACGACGCTTGCAAAGGAGAGTATCTGCGTCATGGGGAGCTGCTCAAGCATCTTGAAGAGCGCGAGTTCCGGTTTCCACTGCGTGATTATAGTCGTAACGCCCGTGTAGCCGTCGAAGAGAAATTGGTGAATGGCCGTGCCGCCGAAAACGCTCATCCACAGGAGGCAGAAGATAGTCGGAAGAACGAGAACGCAGACGAGGAATTCGCGTACGGTTCTTCCCCTTGAGATGCGGGCGATGAACATTCCGACAAACGGCGTCCACGAGATCCACCAGGCCCAGTAAAAAGTCGTCCATCCGTGCAGAAAATCCGTATCCTCTCTCCCTACCCAGTTGCTGAGGGGTACAATCTTCACGATATAGTCCGCTAATCCCGCGAAAATACTGCTCAATATGTACTGCGTCGGCCCGGCGATGAAAACGAACAGGAGCAGAAGCAGGGCAATTGCTACAGTGATCTGACTCAGGCGCCTGATCCCCACGTTCAGCCCGCTGAGCACCGAAAGGGTGGCGAAAAAGGTGGTCAGCACTATAAATACGATGTAAGTCATATCCGTTGCCGGGATTCCGAACAGGTAGTTAAGACCGGCCACGGATTGCTTCGCCCCGAGGCCAAGAGATGTGGCAAGACCGAACAGCGTGGCGAATATTGCCAGCGTATCTATAAGATGCCCGCTCCAGCCCCACACGCGCTTTCCGAGAAGAGGGTAGAACACCGAGCGGACCGTGAGGGGCAGTCCCCTGTTGTAGGAGAAAAAAGCGAGACCGAGGCCCACGGTTCCGTAAAACGCCCACGGGGAGAGTCCCCAGTGAAAGGTTGCTGCGGATATGCCGACGGCCTGAGCCGCCTTGGTATCGGATGGATCAATTCCCAGAGGAGGGTTCTGCAGATAGTAGACAGGCTCAAGCACTCCGTAGAACAGCAGACCGATTGCGACTCCCGCCGTGAAGATCATGGAAAGCCAGGTAAACCTTGAGTACTGGGGAAGTGCGCTCGCACCGCCGAGGCGCACATTTCCCAAGGGAGATACGATCAAGAGAAGACAGAACAGAAAGCATATGTTGGCGGCGCTCATGAAAAGCCAATCAAATCGGGTGGTAATCCAGACTCGAAGCGTTCCCAGCACTTCCGTAGCCGCCTCCCGGAACACAAGTGCCCCGATTGTGAAAAGAAGTACGGAAATCCCGGACGCCACGAATACCGGGACGTTTATATCAAGACCGAATATCTGAAGATTGTCTTGTCCCGCCTGATGACCGTGTTCCACTTTATGTCTCCTCGATCTTTATTCGTAAAGAGTGAAATAGTAGCCCACGTTAATGTTAAAGCGCTTGTGCCACCTGTTGTTTCCACTGGCGCCGAAATCGTTTGCTCCATCGTAAATATTGCCGTATTCGTCTCCTTCCGTACCGACGAAGAAATTACCGTCGCTGAGCGCGAAATCAGTGTAGATATATAGAGAGCCCCAGTACCAGAGAGCGCCGAAAGTCCAGAGGGAGCTGTTGTTGAAATCTTCTGTTGTCTTGAGGATGGAACTCCACTCGATATAGGGCGTGACGCCGTCGAGCCACGCTATATCTGAACCCTCAATGCCGTTGTACCTGAGGGAAACAGCCGGCAGCCATGCCTCTGACGCCACGGGCCATGCGAAGTTAAAAGCTCCCATGGGAATAAGGTCACCGGTTCCCCAGGGAGTCTTGTCCGTAATGTCGTATCTGTAATAGGACAGTTGGGAATGAAGCGAGAAATCCCGAAGCGGGGTCACCGCGTGAGCTGAGACTGCGAGGTGGTCGGCGCCTGAGTCATCCACATTCGTTCCTTCAAGCCTTCCGTACTGAAACGACATTCCGATATCCCCGATGCTCTCGCTCGCGTAGATAATGCGCAGGTTTACTTGGTGTTCTTCCTCAAAACCGTTTTCTCCGAAGTCGGTGACATTCCCGTCCGAGTCGGCTCCGCTGTTCCACTTTACGGGGTCGTAACTGTATCGGGCACTGTCGCGGCTGGTTCCGTCCCAGTGTCCTTCGTCCTGAAGATAGTAGGCAAGGTCGACCGTAAGGTCGCCGAAGGCCTTCGTCCATCTTGCTCCCAGGTCCATGTCGTCCGCAAGCCCGACGTAGTAGTGCTGATCAAAGAACCAGCTGTTCGAAACGCCCCATGGGCCCGGTCCGAAAGGAACGCGGACAATGCCCACCTTAAGGGTTCCGTAGTCGTCCGACTTGTATCCGAGCCATGCAGTGTGCATCATGCTGTAGTCATCGTAGTACCGGTATTCGGCTCTTCCGATAACGCCGTTGTAGTCGAGATCGACATTTAGGCGCAGCAGTTCGAAATCTGAGTCTCCGATGTTTTCGCCCCTGCGCCCTGAGTAATCGCCGTAGGCATGGTTGGCGCGCATCGCGCCGCCGATTCTGATCGGACTTTTCTCAGGTTCTTCCGGCTCTTGGGGTGCTGGTGCTGCCCGGGATTCCGACTCCGCGAGTTTTTTCCGGGTTATTTCCAGCTCCAGCTCCAGATATTCGATACGTTGTTTCAACGCTTCGTTTTCATCGGCGGCCTCGCCGGCAAACGCCAGCGGGGAAGCGGACAGCAGAATTACAATGCTTAAGATAAGTTTGTACATGTATCATCCTTCCCCTATGCTAAGATTTCATTAAACTATTTAGACTGCGATTTCAAATTGTACTAGGCGGTGCTAATAAATGCAACTTTATATATTCGACGAGGGTTTTTGATAATTGTTCTAGAGTTATAAAGCATGGTTTCAAGTATCGACTGCAACAGGTGAATTCGCTCCGAAAAGCACCAGATTAACAAACCTCAGGCAAATTGATATCGTTATAGGGCAAGCCTCAGGAGAAGATTCTCGAGAGAAATCTCGACGTTTGCGTTATTCTCCGAGATCCGCGCCATAGTTTCCTCAAGAGCGGTGAACTTAACTAGGAGTTCGGGTACGTTCCTTTTTTCAGAGTATTCATTTAGTTGCTCAATGAGGTCGGTATTCACTATCTCCTCTTTCTTTCCGCAAGTCTTGAGAATCACCGAATCCCGAAGCCATGTGGAGAGAATGTCAAAGACCGTTTTCAGCTCTTCCGGTCCTCCACTCTTTATATCTTTCTGTATCCTCTCCACGGAATCAAAAAGGGTAAGGGGCTTTTTGGCGTCGACGGCCATTACGCAGTCTATATATTCGATTCTTTTACGCAGATACTCTTCATCAGTACCGAGTGCCCTTGAGATGCTGCCTCCCGATATTTTTGAGACAAGCTCCGGGTCATTCTGCCCGGGTTTCTCCTCTTCCAGAAATTTTCTTACCTGTCCTGCCTCAAGGGGCTGAAAGACAACCGACTGGCATCTTGATCTTATAGTCGGCATGAGCAGGTCTGCAAGCGTCGTTATGAGGATTATGACGGAATTAGGCGGTGGTTCTTCTAGAGTCTTCAGAAACGCGTTCTGTGCATTGAAGTTCATTCTCTGTGCGCCGTCGATTATGAAGACCTTGTAGGGATTCTCATAGGGCGCCAGGTGAATCAGCCGCTCTATGTCCTGTCTTACGTGGTCCACTTTTATCGTCTTTTCGTTTGGGTATCCGAACACTAAGACGTCGGGGTTCAGGCCTTTTTCGGTTTTCGCGCACGAGGTACATTCGCAGTCAAGGTTCTCTGTCCCTCCCTCGGAGCAGTTTATGAGTTTCGCGAAACCGATCGCGACCAGTTTTTTCCCTACGCCCTCGGGTCCTGAGAAAAGGTATGCGTGCGAGATCCGGTTTTTGCGGACTGAGTTGCGAAGAAATTCCTTCTGGGGTTCGTGTCCTATGATCTGCGGAAATCCCATGGTCTTTATCTTACCGGCAAGCACGGGCATCTTCTATGAACGGGAGATGGTTATTTCGCATCTTTAGCCGATATGCATTCTTCGAGAAGCAGGGCTATGTGAACCGGAACCACCCCGGTGAAATGGGAGACCTGCTCGAGACATGATATGCCCGTTACGCAGACCCTTTCCGATTCTCCCAAGTCTCTTATTTTCGGGAAAAGACCGCACTCTCCCATGGCTTTTGATACCTCGTAGTGCTCTTTCTCGTAGCCGAAGCTCCCTGCCATGCCGCAACACCCGGCATCGCTTGTCCTCGCGTCGTATCCCAGTTCGTTAAGAAGTGACAGGGTCTTTCCGAAATTGCCGACAGATCTTTCGTGGCAATGTCCGTGAACTAGTATTCCTCCGCGTCTTTGCTTTCCGGGGTCGAGGGAATTATCACCTTGCGCGCGGACAAATTCGCAGACCGAGTGTGTGTTCGGAAGGAGCGTGTCCAGTGATTCGTTACCTGGAAGAAGATCTGCGTATTCATCCCGAAACGCGGAGAGGCAGCTGGGTTCTGAAAATACCACTGGGATATTCCTTCTGGCGTAATCTGAGAGAACGTTTACGTTGTGAGCTGCGTTCTCCCTGGCTTTCTCCACCATGCCGGTACTCAGCATCGGCCGCCCGCAGCATTTTCTTTGTCTCTCCAGAAGCACCTCGAAACCAAGGCTCTCAAGCACCCCGATAACGGCTTTTCCTATCTCGGGGTAGAAAAACTCAGACCACGTGTCGTGGAAATAAACCACCTGTTTTCCATTCTGGGGATTTTTCTTCTTTTTGCGGAACCACCCGCTGAAAGTATCTTCGGCCATCGGGGGAAGAGATCTTCTTCGGGAAATTCCCGCAAGCGAAAGCAGCCCTCGGGAGAAAGGGCTTTCAAGCGCGCGGTTTAGAAAGCGGGGAAGGGCGCTACGCGCGGAACTTATCTCGTGCACTCGGGCAAATAGCATATCTCTTGCAGTAAACCCGGTTTTATTCTTGTAGAGCGCCAGGAACTCGGTTTTCATCTTGCCCACGTCAACCCCGGAAGGACATTCGGTACGGCATGCTTTGCATCCCACGCAGAGATCAAAAACATCGTAGAATCCTTTCTCGTAGACCATCTCCTTGTCCATGTCGCCCAGCAGAAGTTCCCGGAGAAGGTTTGCCCGCGCCCTTGTGGTGTCGCCCTCATCGAGGGTCGCCCTGTAGGAAGGGCACATTATGCCCTCGGCGGTTTTTCTGCAGACCCCTTGGCCGTTGCACATTGCGGCCGCGGCGGCAAGCCCCCCTTCACGGGACCAGTCAAGGAAGGTGTTGAGGCTCTCCTCAGACTTCCTTGCCCTCAGATTTGAGGAAGAATCAGCCCCACGGACTACTTTCCCGGGATTGAGTATTCCCCGCGGGTCGAATATCTCCTTTAGCTCTTCCATGATGGAATAAAGCTTCTTTCCGAAAAGTTTTTCGTTTAGATAACTCCTCTGGAGGCCATCTCCGTGCTCGCCGCTCATTACCCCCGAGTGGCGAAGAACAAGCTCAAGGGTGCGTTCCGAAAGCGCTACCATGTCGGATACTCCCTTTTGCTCCCGGAGGTCAAGAAGAGGCCTTATGTGCAGGCATCCGGCACTTGCGTGACCGTAAAAAGCGGCTTTAAGACCGAACTCGTCAAGAAGCGAAATCACGTCCCTTGTGTATTGGGCAAGGTTTTCCGTGGGAACCGAGACGTCTTCTATGCAAGGCACCGGTTTCTGCTTGCCCCTGTCGCTCATCAGGATGCCGAGCCCCGCCTTTCTTACATCCCAGACCTTTTTCTGCTCCTCCCGCCCGAGCACCGGAAACGCGGTCGCCCCCGGGACCGCGGACTCTGCGAGGCTTTTTGCCTTCTCGCCGGTCTGTCTTTCATCGTCTCCCTGAAATTCGACTACGAGGATGGCTCCCGGGGTTCCCTCGATGAAGGAAACGGCGCGGGAGAATCCTTTTTTCCTTCTAGCAAGACCTATCAGCGTTCCGTCGATAAGTTCAATTGCCGAGGGGTTGCGGGAGAGGATTTTTGAAACCGAGTCCATTGCCTCGGGAATTTCGCGGAACGAGATGACGCAGAGCGCGCTTGAGCGAGGTTTTTCAACGAGGTTAAGCTCGAAATCGGTTGAGACCGCGAGGGTTCCTTCCGAGGAGGCAAGAAGTTTCGCGGGATTGAATTCCCTGTCCAGAAAATAGTTAAGCGAGTATCCCGAAGCCCTTCTCCAGTGTCTTGAAAAGTCATTTCTTACAAGTTCCCCGTTTTCCTTTATGAGCGCGGCGAGTTTTTCGAAAAGATTTTCCGCAATACCGTTTCCTCCACCACGTTTTTCGTAGTTTTCCTTGGAAAGCTCGAGCGGAGACCCGTCCGCGAGCACGGCATTTGAGGAGATGACGTGATCGCCCGCCATTCCATACAGTATTGAATGGGCCCCTGTGGCATTATTCGCCACGGCTCCTCCGACGGTGGCGACGCTTGCGCTTGAGGGATCCGGTCCGAACATGAGTCCTAAAGGCGCGAGGTTTCTATTGAGTCCGTCAATCGTGATTCCGGGCTCGACTCTTGCTTTTTTTCCTCCGGCGTCTACGTCGATTATCCCGTTCATGTATTTTGAGAGGTCGAGGATTACACCTTCTCCCACGGCCTGCCCCGCAAGGCTTGTTCCCGCCCCCCGCACCGTGACCGGGATATCGCGGGCTGAGGCTTCGGAAACTGTAATTTCTATGTCCTGGCGATTTTTTGGGATTACGACAGCTTCTGGGAGGATCCTGTAGTTGCTTGCGTCCGTGCTGTAGATGGTCCGGTCAACGAGGTTTTCTCTTACCTCGCCCCGGATCTGTCCGCGAAGCTTCCTGCTCAGTTCTTCGATTCTTGATTTCTCCATGGGAACCGATTCCGGCCGGAGTGTTTCGAGACAAAAGATGGCGTGTGCGAGAAAAAGTCTTCAGGCCTCGCCGTTTTCAAACGTTTTGAGTATCCCGTAGGTCGTGTCCCGTTCGGCCGGGATTCTGCCTATTTCTCTGGTGAGTTTTCTGAATTCTTCGGGCGGGAAGTACTGTCCGTAACTTGCACCGGCGAAACGGGATATCTGCTCTTCCATGAGCGTTCCCCCGAAATCGTTTGCCCCGGCGGTGAGCGAGAACTGTGCGAACTCGGGTCCCTGCTTGACCCAGGAGACCTGTATGTTGTTTATCCATCCCCGGAGCATCATCCGTGAAACGGCGTACATCTTCAGCTGGTCAAGATCGGTCGGACCTTTTCTCACCTTTCCCTTGGAGTGAATGAACAGCCTTGTGTTCCAGGGAATGAACCGAAGCGGCACGAATTCCGTGAACCCTCCAGTCTCTTTCTGTATGTCTCTCAGAATTCCAAGGTGTATTGCCCAGTGATGGCGCTTGTCGAGGTGCCCGTACATTATGGTCGAAGTGGTTCTCATTCCTTCCTTGTGAGCTTTTTTCACTACCCTTATCCACACCTCGGTCGGTATCTTCCTTGGGGCGATTACCTTTCTTACTTCTTCAACCAGAACCTCGGCCGCGGTGCCTGGGAAGGTATTGTGACCGACATCCTTGAGTCTTCTTATGAAATCCTCTTCCTCTATACCGAGAGTCTTAGCTCCGTAGTAGATCTCGTAGGGAGAGAAAGCGTGCGTGTGCATATCGGGCACGGCTTTTTTTACCGTCTTTATAAGCTCGATGTAGAAATTGCCGTCTATCTCGGGATGCATGCCTCCCTGCATGCATACTTCCGTCGCGCCTATCTCCCAGGCTTCAACGGTTCTCTCCGCAACTTCGTCCATCGAGAGGAAATAGGCCCTCTCGTCTCCCTCGTCAGCCATGAAATTGCAGAAACCGCAGTAGACGTCGCATATGTTAGTGAAGTTTATGTTCCTGTTAACGACGTAGGTGACCACATCTCCCACGTCTTCCTTTCTTATCTGGTCGGCCGCAAGCGCGAGAGCGGATATCTCGTCCGTATCATCTATGTTGAAGAGATGAATTCCGTCCTCAACCGAGATCTCCTTGCCCGAAAGCGCATCCTCGATTATCCGGCCCGTAGTGCCGTTTATGCGCGACATAACTCCGTCTACGCCGATGGGCCTTCTCTCCTCTATAGAGCCTATTATCTTGTTTATATCTTCCATTTTTTCAGTTTACGGGAACGTATCCCCTCTCATCAACTCGCTGCCTTACCTTGCCCAGAACATAAGGGTCTATCCACTGCTCGTCTATATACTCGGGATACACGGGAAGCCTTTCCCGAAGTTCGTAACCCAGCGCGCTTACCTCCCTTTCCATTCTTTCAACCTGCGGCCACGGGGCCTCGGGGTTAACGTAGTCTATCGTGAGGGGCGACACGCCGCCCAGGTCGTTTATGCCAGCGGTTAGGTAGAAAGTGAAATTCCTGTTGTTAAGGTTAGGCGGTATCTGTATGTTCATGTCCCCTCCGAATATAAGCCTCGAGATGGCGACGGTCTTCAGCATCTCGAGAAAATCGGCGGGAGGGTAGTCCTCCATTTTTATTCCTTCCTTGGGGTTGAAGTTCTGAATTATTATCTCCTGCAGGTGACCATAGCTGCGAGAGAGTTCCAAAAGGGCGTAAAGCGAGTCGATTCTCTCCTCGAACGTTTCCCCGATTCCGACCAGAATGCCGCTTGTCCAGGGAATACTGAGCTCGCCCGCGTGCTCCATCGTCTCCATCCTGAGTTTCGGGACCTTGTCCGCGCAGCCGTGGTGAGCGTTTCCCTTCTTGAGCAGCCTCTCGCTTATGTTCTCGAGCATGAGGCCCATGCTTGGGTTGCTTTTTCTGAACCCGGAGAGTTCTTCGGGGGTCGAAAGCCCGAGATTCGTATGGGGAAAAATTCCGTACTCAAGACCGGTTTTTCCCATGTCGATCAGATAGTCCGCTGTTGTTTCGTAACCGATTTCCCCGAGTGCGTCCCTGTATACCTGATAGGCGAGTTCCGGCTTGTCTCCCGTGACGAAAAGAAGTTCAGTGCATCCCGCCTTAGCCCCTTTTTTGGCCATGTCGACGACCTCTTCAGGGGTCATGAACAGCTCTCCCTCTCCCGGTTCTATCTTGAACGTGCAGTATCCGCAGCGGTCCCTGCAGAGCTGGGTCAGGGGCACGAAAACGTTTTTGGAGTAGGTTACGGTTTTTCCCTTCGAGCGGTTTCTGATAGCCGATGCGGCCAGAAGAAGAAAAGGAATTTCCCTGGGAAAAAGCTCCGCAAGGTAGAGAGCGTCTTCGCGCGTGACGCTTTCTCCATCGATGGCTTTTGATATTATTCTCTCAAGTTTCGGGGATGCGCGAAGCTCCGAGAAGTCGCTTACGCCGAACGCATTGAGTAGCATGGCGCTTTCGCTCGCGCCGAATGTTTTTTCCCAAGTTTTAGCTAAAAGAGTCATATAGAGAAACCACCCGTTACGCTTCCTGCGCGGAAGCAATTTTCAACCCCGCCAACCCCGCCTGTAAGTATCTTATACGGAGGCCGTTTTTGTCAAGGAATGTATGGAGAAGCAGTAAGATTTTCTAGTTCAAGAGCATGCCGAATTAGTGTATTATTTTATCTGGAATGACCGCATTAAAATCAGACAGACTACCGGGCCCGTCCGCTACGGCGTGCCGGGACGGTATCCGCATGTGGAGACGCACCTGTTTTCCGGGTTTCTCCCGCATCTTCCGCGATGTTGCCCGGGCCGCGATGGGTTTTCTCCTTCTTGCCGCCATCGTCCTCGGAGCGCAGATGGAGCTTGCCCATGCCCAGACCACCGCCACCTACACGGTGACGTTTAAAGGCAACTGGAATACTAGTAGCACACCCGGCGGGGTTGTGGGGGGTGCCCATTTCACGACGCTGATCGGCGCCGTGCATAACAGCAGTGTGACTTTCTGGACATCCGGCGGCACGGCCACCGCCGGCGTTGAACTTATGGCGGAAATTGGTGGCACGAGCACATTCAAATCAGAAATCACCGCTGCCGGCGCAAACGTAAAATCCACCGTAGATCAAAGCGGAACCTCCGCCACGGGCACGAGTACGTTTGAAGTCACGTTCAGCCGTACTCATCCTCTGCTTACCCTTCTCTCGATGATCGGTCCCAGCCCAGACTGGTTTGTGGGGGTTTCCGGTCTTTCTATGCTGGATGGATCGAATTGGCGGTCCTCTCGCACGGTAGACCTTTTTCCCTACGACGCCGGTACCGAGGACGGGACTGAATTTTTGCTGAGCAATCCTGCCACCGTTCCCCAGGGCACCATCACCAGTATCAAGGGACAGGGCAAGTTCTCCAACGTGCGCATGGCGAGGCTAAGCTTCACACTCAAAGTTGGGGGGGGGGGGGGGGGGGGGGGGGGGGGGGGGGGGGGGGGGGGGGGGGGG